>NZ_DAOUCJ010000051.1 GCF_034432235.1 Thermoflexus sp.
CGGAGGAGCGGGCGGGGGCGCGGGAGGTGCTAAGGGCGGCGGCGCTGACCTACGTGGCCGCCCTGGCCCAGGCCCTCTCCACCCTGGCCTACTACGCCTTCCTCGCCATGGGCATGCGGCGTTCGGAGGAATAATCGATGGACGAGCCCTCCGATTCCCGAACGCTATGGCACACGCTTCCAGTGGAGGAATGCTTCCGCCAGCTAAGCGCGGAGCCGGCGGGCCTGAGCCGTGCCGAGGCGGCCCGCCGGCTCCAGGAGTGGGGTCCCAATGAGCTGGAGCCGCCCCGGCGGATCTCGCCCCTGACCATCCTCCTCGCCCAGTTCCGGAACGTCCTGGTGCTGATCCTCCTGGCCGCTACCGCCCTCTCGATCCTCCTGGGCCACGGGACGGAAGCGGTGGTCATTATGATCATCGTGCTCTTCTCCGTCCTGCTGGGTTTCCTCCAGGAATACCGGGCGGAGCGAGCCCTGGAGGCGCTTCGACGAATGGCCGCCCCGATGGCCACGGTGCTCCGGGAAGGGACTGAGGAACGGATCCCCGCCCGGGAGCTGGTGCCCGGGGACCTGGTCATCCTCCACGCGGGAGATCGCGTGCCGGCGGACCTGCGGTTGATCGAGGCCGTCAACCTCCAGATCGACGAAGCCGTCCTGACCGGCGAGTCGGTCCCGGTGGAGAAGCACACAGCGGCGATCCCGGACCCCGACCTCCCGTTGGGGGACCGAAGGAACATGGCCTACGCCGGGACGGTGGTGACGTATGGGCGGGGTCGGGGCCTCGTGGTCGCCACCGGGATGCGCACGGAGTTCGGGGCCATCGCCCGCATGCTTCAAACCATCGAGGAGGAACGGACGCCGCTTCAGGAGAACCTGGATCGGTTGGGGAAGGCCCTGGCCCGGGCGGCCCTGGGGGTGGTCGCCCTGATCGTGGCCCTCGGCTTGCTGCGCGGCCGGCCCTGGCTCGAGATGCTGATCTTCGGCCTGGCCCTGGCCGTAGCCGTGGTCCCCGAAGCCCTGCCGGCGGTGGTCACCATCTCCCTGGCCCTGGGGGTGCAGCGGATGGTCCGGCGCAACGCCCTGATCCGCCGGCTGCCGGCGGTGGAGACCCTGGGGAGCACGGATATCATCTGCACGGATAAGACCGGGACCCTCACCCGGAACGAGATGACGGTGCGCCGCCTCTTCGTCTGCGGGCAGTTCTGGGAGGTCACCGGGAGCGGGTATGAGCCCTCCGGGGAGTTCCAGCGAAATGGACAGCCGGCGGAGCCGTCGGAGGCCGTGCGCCGGTTGCTCCGGGCGGCCGCGCTGGCCTCGGACGCTCGACTTCATCGGGAACCCGATGGCCGCTGGCGAGGGCAGGGAGATCCCACGGAGCTGGCCCTCCTGATGGCGGCGCTGAAGGCCGGGCTGCAGCCGGAGGCGCTGAACGGCCGCTACCCGCGCGTGCACGAGATCCCGTTCACCTCGGAGCGCAAGCGGATGACCACCCTGCATCAGGGCCCGGAGGGCCTGTTCGCCGCCTCCAAGGGGGCCCCTGAGGTGATCCTGGAAAGCTGTCGCTTTCTCCTGACCGACGAGGGCGAGCGTCCCCTCACCCCGGCGGAGCGGGAGCGGATCCTGGAGGCGGCCCGGACGATGGCCGGGGAGGCGCTGCGGGTGCTGGCCGTGGCGGACAAGGCGTCCGCCCGCCTCGAGGACGCGGAGGAAGGGATGACCTTCCTGGGCCTGGTGGGGATGATCGACCCGCCGCGTCCGGAGGCGAAAGCGGCCATCCAGGTCTGCCGGGAGGCCGGCATCCGGGTGGTGATGATCACCGGGGATCACCCGCTGACCGCCCGGGCCATCGCCCGGGAGCTGGGCCTGCTGCGGAACGGCCGGGTGATCACCGGGGCGGAGCTGGACGCCATGAGCGATGAGGAATTCGAACAGCAGGTGGAGGAGATCGATGTCTACGCCCGGGTGTCGCCGGCCCACAAGTTCCGGGTGGTCACCGCCCTCCAGAAGAAAGGCCACATCGTGGCCATGACCGGGGATGGGGTGAACGATGCCCCGGCTTTGAAGAAGGCGGATATCGGCATCGCGATGGGGATCACCGGCACGGACGTCTCCAAAGAGGCCGCGGCGATGGTGCTGCTGGACGACAACTTCGCTTCCATCGTGGCGGCGGTGGAAGAAGGCCGGGCGATCTTCTCCAACATCAAGAAATACCTGATGTATCTGCTCTCCTCCAATGTGGGGGAGATCCTCCTGATGGCCATGGCCTCCCTGGCCGGGCTCCCCCCGCCCCTCAGCGCGGCCCAGATCCTGTATGTGAACCTGGCCACCGACGGCCTGCCCGCGCTGGCCCTCTCGGTGGATCCGCCGGAGCCGGACCTGATGCGCCGGCCGCCCCGCAACCCCCGGGCCGGCCTCTTCACCCGGCCGGTGATCCTGCTGATGCTGGCCGGAGGCCTGTGGTCCGCCCTGGTCAACCTCTCCCTGTTCGCCTGGGCCCTCTCCTCCGGTCGGAGCCTGGCGGAGGCCATGACCATGGCTTTCGTGTCCCTGGTGCTGATCCAGTTTTTCAAGGCGTATAACTTCCGGTCGGACCGCCACTCGGTCCTGCGGCAGCCCTTCGCCAACCGCTGGCTGAACCGGGCGATCCTGTGGGAAGCCGCGATGTTGCTGTTGCTCCTCTACGTGCCTTTCCTGCGGGATCTGTTCGGGATCTACAGCCTGCCGTGGATCGACTGGGCGATCGTCCTCGCGGCGGCCGCCACGGTGGTGCCGGTGCTGGAGCTGGTGAAATGGATCGAGCGCCGCGGGCTGCTGGGGGCGATCGATGGCTGATCGCGGATTCTCTATGGAACGGGGGAGGGATGGAAGGGATCCGAACGTTCATCGAGTCGGTGATGGCCGAGCTGGGGTATGGCGGGATCTTCCTGGCCGCCGTGGTCGAGGTGGTTTTCCCGCCCCTGCCCTCGGATCTCCTCATCCCGGCAGCGGGCGTGGCCACCGCCGGGGGCATCCTGAGACCGGAGGGCGTGGTCCTGGCCGCCACAGGGGGAACGGTGGCGGGCGCCCTGATCCTTTACGCCCTGGGACGGGGGGCGGGCGAGCCCGTCGCTCGCCGATGGATCCGCCGATATGGGCGCTGGATTGGGATCCGGGAGGCCGAGATGGATCGTTCCCTCCGGCTGTTCCGGCGCTACGGGGCGCCCCTCCTCCTTTTTGCCCATCTGATCCCCGGGCTCCGCAGCGGGATCGCTATCCCGGCCGGAATGAGCGGGATGCCCCTCCTCCCCTTCAGCGGGTGGACCGCGCTGGGCGCGGCCATGCGGGCCACGTTGCAGACCGCAGCGGGCATGCTCCTCGTTTTGCACCCGCTCCTTCTCCTTTCGATCCTTTTCCTCATTGGGGCGATAATCCCCATGGGGCTGGCCATAAGGGCACTGGCCCGCCGGAGGCCAGGCGATCGCCCACCCGGTTTATGAGGTAGAGGTAGATGTCCTGTGCGCCGGCTGCAGGGTATACTACAGGTTAACCCCGGAGGGCATTGTGCTTCTGACGGCGATCGCCAGATATGGCAAGGGCTTCCTGAGGAGGGGGAATAAATATGGAATACGATCCGGCTCGAGATTTGCTTTACAGCTGGTTTGGCGCTCCCGGGGAGAAGGCAGCCCGGACGGAGATCGTGGTTCCGGGTGTGTATGCTGATTTCAGCCGCGATGGAAAATCGATAGAGATCGAGGTATTGGATGCTTCAGAGATGTTGGGAGATCAGGTCCAATTTGAGGTGGTCCTGGCAACACCATCTGTTGAAGCAACCACCGAACCCTCTTGATCGGCGAAGCCGTGATGTGATACGCAACATCTGAACTTGAATGGATGAGGCGAACCCATGGAGTTCCCGCTCTGGGCCTGGATCCTCTTCCACCTGATCGTTGCCATCATGCTGGCCCTGGACCTCGGGGTGTTCCACCGGAACGCCCATGAGGTGAAGCTCAAAGAGGCGATGATCTGGAGCGTGGTCTGGATCGCCGTGGCCCTGGCCTTCAACGCCGTGATCCTGCTGGCCTGGGGCCATGAGCCCGCGCTTCACTTTCTCACCGCCTACTTGGTGGAGAAATCCCTCAGCGCTGATAACCTCTTCGTCTTCGCGGTGATCTTCGCCTACTTCGGCATCCCCTCGGTGTATCAGCACCGGGTGCTCTTCTGGGGGATCCTGGGGGCAGTTCTGATGCGGGCCGCCTTCATCTTCGCCGGCGTCCAGCTGCTGAAGGCCTTCCACCCGGCCATCTATCTCTTCGGCGCCTTCCTGGTCTACACGGGGATCCGGCTGGCCCTGCGCAGCGAAGAGGAGGAAGTGCGCCCGGAGCGCAACCCCGTCCTCCGCCTGGCCCGCCGTTTCCTGCCCATCACCCCCGCTCTCCACGGCCAGCGCTTCCTGATCCGGCAGGGACGCCGGTGGATGGCCACGCCGCTGCTGTTGACCCTGCTGGTGGTGGAGAGCACCGATCTCATGTTCGCCCTGGATTCCGTGCCGGCCGTGCTGGCCATCACCCCCGAGCTGTTCATCGCTTACACCTCGAACATCTTCGCCATCCTGGGGCTGCGGGCCCTTTACTTCGTCCTGGCCAGCCTGATTCAGCGCTTGCGCTACCTCCATTACGGGCTCTCGGTGATCCTCAGCTACATCGGCGCCAAGATGCTGCTCTCGGATTTCCTCCACATCCCGCCGGCCCTCTCGCTGGCCATCGTCCTGACGACCCTCCTGATCAGCGGGCTGGCTTCGTGGATCGCGGAACGACGGGAGAAAACCCATCCGCTCATCCATCGGTGAGACCGATGGCGCATCAGCTCAGCCTGTTCGACTTCCGACCCCGATCGGAGCTCACCCCAGAGACCCCCCTCGCCCAGGCCCGGGAGGCCTTCGCCGAGCACCTGAAGGCCGGGGATTACTCCCGGCACACCGTGTATTTCTTCACCCACGACCTCCGCCTGCTGGGACAGTGCCTGGGGGAAGAGCGTCCGATAGGGGCGATCGGGCTGCGGGATCTCCAGGATTTCGTGGACTGGCTTCGCCACCGGCGCGGGGTTCCGTGCACGCCCAAATCCCTGCGGCGGCGCATCACCGCCGTGAAGGCGTTCTTCCGATGGCTGCATGAGGACCTCGGCGTCCTGCCGATGAATCCCGCGGAGCGCCTGGTCTATCCGGAGGCCGTCGAGCCTCTCCCCGAGGTGCTGACCCCGGAGCAGATCCGGGCCGCTCGCGAAGCCGCCGAGGGATTTCGTCAGGAAGGGGATGCCCGTCCCCTCACATTGCTCACCCTCATGCTCCACACCGGCTTGAAGAAAAGCGAGGTGGCCGCCCTGCGCCGGGATCACTTCGATCTGCAGGAGCCGGCTGTGTGGATCCGCTACGCCCAACCCCGCTATCGCCACAAAGAGCGCAAGCTGCCGCTCCCGCCGGAGTGGCCCGAGCTGTTCCGGGAATATCTGGGCCAGTATGGCATCGAGGACCGCGTTTTCCCCTGGACGCCCCGGAATTTAGAATATGTGCTGGAAGACGTGGCCCGACGGGCCGGCCTCGCTCATCTCTCTTTTGAGACCCTTCGATGGACGTGCGCGATGCAGGATTTCCTCCAGGGGATGGATCCGGAAACCCTGCGCCGGAAGCTGGGCCTCTCCGAGATCCAGTGGCGAGATGTCTTCCGACGCCTGCAGGCCCTGGCCGGGCGCTCCGGAACGCGCTAAGGGCCCCTCGGTTTCCTCTTCCCTGTGCTGCTCCTGCTTCTCGGCGCTCAAGCCCCCGCTGCAGCCCGGGAGCCTCCTCCCTTCTCTCCTCCTTTTCCCCCCACCCTCCACCCGGCGCTGGCCAAACGCCTGCTCCAGGCCCGCCCCGATGAACGGATTCCGATCCTGATCCAGATGGAAGGGCCCTCCCCCGGGGAGATCGCGGCGATGGAGAAGGATCGCCGGCCGCTCCCCGAGCGGCGGGCCCGCCTGGTCGCTCGCCTGCGCGCCCGCGCGGAAGCCGCCCAGGCCCTCCTCCTGCAGCGCCTTCAAGAAGCCGCGCGGCGCAGCGAGGTCGAGGCCATCCGCCCCCTCTGGCTCTCCAACCAGATCGCCGTCCGGGCCGCTCCCCGGGAGATCCTCGCCCTGAGCCAGGCGCCCGGCATCCGCCGCATCCGGGAGGATCGCCTCCGGCGATGGATCGAGTCTCCGCCAGCGGCGGAGCCGGAAGATCCCCTCTCCACCCCGTGGAATCTCACGATGATCCATGCCCTCGAAGCCTGGGCCGCCTTCGGGATCACCGGGACCGGCGTGGTGGTGGCGAACATCGACACCGGGGTGGACTGGCAGCACCCGGCTCTGCAACGGGCGTATCGGGGTTACGATCCCCGGGGGTTTCACCGCCATGCCGGCAACTGGTTCGATGCCACCGGCATGGGCGCGGTCTACCCCGTGGATGGCAACGGCCATGGCACCCACACCATGGGCCTGATGGTCGGCGAGGGCGTCGGGGTGGCCCCCGGTTCCCGCTGGATCGCCGCCCGGGCCTTCGACGCCCAGGGCTATGCCCTGGACTCCTGGATCCACGCCGCCTTCGAGTGGATCCTGGCTCCGGAGGGGAACCCCGCCCTGGCCCCTGATATCCTCAACAACTCATGGGGGAATCCGAACGGCTGGGACACCACGTTCTCGGAGGATCTAACAGCCCTGCAGGCCGCCGGGATCTTCGCGGTGTTCAGCGCGGGGAACAGCGGGCCCGGCCCCGGCTCCGTCGCCTCCCCGGCCAGCCTCCCCGGAGCCTTCGCGGTCGGCGCCGTGGACGCGGAGGCACAGGTCGCGTGGTTCTCCAGCCGGGGTCCCTCCCCATGGGGGGAGATCCGTCCCCACGGGGTGGCCCCCGGCGTCCACGTGCGCTCCACGCTGCCCGGGGGAGCTTACGGCGCGCTCAGCGGCACCTCGATGGCCGCCCCTCACGTCGCGGGCATCGCGGCCCTGCTGAAATCCGCACGGCCGGAGCTTTCCCCCATGCAGATCGCCGAGATCCTGACGCGCACCGCCACACCCCTGACGATCACGATCCCCAACAACGACAGCGGGTGGGGCCTGGCGAACGCCATGGAAGCCCTCAGCGCGGCCGTGGAAAGCGGCGTCCTGGAGGGGACGGTGCAGGATAGGAGCGGCGCCCCCATCGCCGGAGCCGCCCTGACCGCGGTTTCCCGGGATGGAACGCTCCGGGTCTCCCGGGAGAGCGACGCCCAGGGCCGTTATCGCTTCTTCCTGCGGGCGAACACTTACGATCTCACCGTGGCCGCGTTCGGCTACACAACCCGACAGGCCTTCGGGATCCTCATCACGACGGGGACCACCCGGACGCTGGATTTCCGGCTGGATCCGCTGCCCCGGGGGTCTCTGATCGTGCAGGCGACCGATGAGCAGGGAGGGCCGGTCCTTTCCCCAACCCTGACCCTCATCGGGACGCCGGTTTCCCTCACCCAGCCGGGCTTCCCGTTCACCCTCTCCGTTCCGGCGGGCAGCTACACACTGCGCCTGCGGGCCCTGGGCCATCGCGTGGTGAGCGCCACCGTCGAGGTGCAGGCCGGCGTGACGGCTTCCCTGACGCTCACCATGCCCCGTATGCCCCGGGTCCTGCTGGTCGATTCGGGGGCCTGGTATAACGAATCCGCCATCACCTTCTACCGTCAGGCCCTGGATGCGGCCGCCTGGTCTTACGATGAATACCGGGTGGTTGATCCGCCGGCCCCGCCGCCCACTTCCACCCTGCTGGCTTACGATGCGGTGGTGTGGTCCTCACCCCTCGATTCACCGGGCTACATCGGGGCGGACCGAGCGCTGGCCCTCTTCCTGCGGCGGGGCGGGCGCCTGATGGTGAGCGGCCAGGATGTCGCCTTCTGGGACGATGGAGGGAACGGGTTTTTCTATGCGCCGTATCTGCGAGAGCTCCTGGGGACCCGGTATGTCCGGGATTCCACCGGGATCTTCACGGTCACCGGGGCGCTGGACGGACCCTTTGCCGGAATCCAGGCCGCGATCCGCGGGGAGGGAGGCGCCGGGAATCAGATCGCCCCCGACGAGATCGCTCCCGCCGATCCCCAGGTGGACCAACCCCTGGATTACCTGAGCGATGGAGGAGCGGCGACGGCGGTGGGGCTCTGCCGGCCCTATCGCGGGATGGTCTTCGCCTTCGGGCTCGAAGGGATCCCGGATCGCTGGATCCGCGGGGAGCTCCTGGAGCGGGCCCTCCAGGCCCTCCAGGCGCCTCCGCGGCCCTGGGGCCTGCGGTGGGATCCTTCCCTCACGGAGCGGGTGGTTCCGACCGCCACCCAGGCGATCTTCACTACCACCCTTCAGAACCTGAGCGAGGTCGCCACCGATACGATCCCGCTTCAGCTCGAAGGGGGCAGCTGGCCGGTGGCCGTCACACCGACCACGATCGCCCTGGGACCATGCGCCCGGGAGACGATCACGCTGACGGTGACGGTTCCCGAGGGGCTGCCCCGGGATGCCGGGTCGGTCATCACCCTCACGGCCCGCTCGACCCTCTCCTCTTCCCTGGCCGTTCCGGCGATCTGGCGTTTGAAGACCCCGGCTCATCTTCTGCTGGTCGAGGACGATCGATGGTTCGATGTCAGCGAACCCTATCGTCGAGCGCTGTCGGCTTCCGGGCCTTCCTTCGATCGCTGGCGGGTCACCGGGCTTCACGGGATGGGCTCCCCATCAGAAGCCGACCTTGCCCGCTATGAGGGGGTGATCTGGTTCACCGGCTATGACTGGTTCGATCCGCTGTCCGAAGAAGAGGAAACGCGGCTGCTTCGCTTCCTGCAGCGCGGAGGGCGCCTGGCGCTCTTCTCCCAGGACTATCTGTATACGCTGCTGACGTATGAGCGACCCTGGACGTTCGCCCATGCGCTGGGGGTGCGCGCCCACGAGGAGGGGCTCACCGCCACCCTCGGGCTCCCCAGTCCCCTCTCCCCCATCGGCCGGGGATTCCCCCGCTGGACCATCCAGCTGCCTTACACCAACTGGACCGACGCGCTGGAGCCGACCGCGGACGCGACGCCGGTCTGGCGCGGGGAGCATGGCCGGCCGATCGCGGTGATCCGTTCGGAAGGCCTCGGGCGGGTCTTTTTCTCCACCCTGGGCCTGGAAGGCCTGCCGGAGCCGTTGCAGGCGGAGGCCATGCGCCGCATCCTTTCGGATCTCGGCCCTTTGGGGCGAACCGCCATGCAGGTGGAATCCCGGGAAGGCCGGTGGGCCATCACCGTGTCCGTGGACGTCCGATCCCCTGGAGAATCCACCCCCGTCACCGTCTCCCTTCAATTGACGGTCCCGACCACCTGGACGATCCGGGCGCCGGAGAGCTCGCCAGAGTGGGCCTTCGATCCGACGCTGCCGGGCTGGCGGGGGATCATCCCCGCGCCCCGGATCCTGACCGCCGCGATGGCCCTGGAGGGGCCTCCGGGCTGGGTCCCCCTGATCCTGGACGGGACGGATGGGGCCTGGCCGTTGCGATGGGTCGAGCCGGTGAATCTGGGGGTTCCGGTCCCCTCCCTCTTCCCGGGGATCTGGAGCCCGAATGCGCCCTCGGGAGTTCCCCTCATGGCCCCCTGGGAGGTGCGCAACCCGGGTGCGCTTTCCCTCCCGCTGGCGCTCACGGCCACGTTCCCGCTGTCATGGCGGGATACGGCTTTCACCGCAACCCTGGGGATCGCTCGACAGCCTTTCCCGGGGGTGGGAACATGGGCCGGGGTTCTGCCGGCGGGGGAAACCCTGCACTGGATCGGCACAGGGAGCCCGCGAACCCTGAGGGATGAGCGGGATCGCCTGACCCTGCGGGCGGAGGATGCATTCGGGGGAGTTTATGAAGTGGAAGGATGGGTCTGGACGCGGCCATGGCGGGTGTATCTGCCCCTCACCGCGCGGGCGCCGCCCGGACCATAAAAAGAGAGAAGCGGGAGGGATTCTCGGACCTAACCTCCCGGCCCCCTTCCCTACGAGGGAAGGGGGAGCTTAAATCCCCCCTCCCCGCCTCGGGGAGCGAAGCCGTCCGATCTCACCGCTTTTCGTTCGCAGATCTCCCCCCAGAGTGCCTCTTATTTCCGGGAGCCGGGCCATAATAATAAGGGAGCCAGCCCCCGGTGAACGGAGGATGGACCCCGACTCCGAATCGGGAGGCGGATACCGATGAGCGAGACCATGCGGGCCGTGATCAAAGCGGCGCCGGAGCCGGGCCTGACCCTGGCCCGCTGCCCGATCCCCGCCCCCGGCCCCGGGGAGATCCTGGTGAAGGTGAAGGCCGCCTCCATCTGCGGGACCGATCTCCACATCTACCGCTGGGATCCATGGGCCCAGGGACGGATCCGCCCGCCCCTGATCATCGGCCACGAGTTCTGCGGGGAGGTGGTGGAGCGGGGGCCGGAGGTCGACGGGATCCGCGTCGGGGATTTCATCTCCGCCGAAAGCCACGTGATCTGCGGCCGCTGCGACATGTGTCGCACCGGAAAAGGGCATCTCTGCCGCAACACCCGCATCCTGGGGGTGGATCGTGACGGCGCCTTCGCGGACTTCATCGTCATCCCCGCGGAGAACGCCTGGGTCAATCCCCCGGATCTCCCCCTCGAAGTGGCCGTCCTCTTGGAGAACTTCGGCAACGCTGTGCACACCGCCTTCGCCGTGGATCTGCGGGCGCGCAAGGTGCTGGTGACCGGCTGCGGGCCGGTGGGCCTGATGACCATCGCGGTGGCCCGCGCGATCGGCGCCCGGATGGTCATCGCCACCGATATCAGCCCCTATCGCCTGGAGCTGGCCCGGCGGATGGGGGCCGACCACGTCCTCAACCCGCGGGAGGTTAACGTCGTGGAGGCGATCCGGGATCTGGCCGGCGGGGAGGTGGACGTGCTGCTGGAGATGTCCGGCGCCCCCTCCGCCATTCGGGAGGGCTTCGCGGTGCTCAAGCCAGGAGGCCAGGCTGCCCTGCTGGGCCTCCCGCCGGGCCCCATCGAATTCGACCTCTCGAACCTGGTGATCTTCAAAGGCGCGACCGTCCACGGCATCGTCGGGCGACGCCTGTGGGAGACCTGGTATGAGATCCGGGGGCTGCTCAACTCCGGCGCCGTCGATCTGCGCCCCGTGGTCACCCATCGCTTCCGCCTGGAGGAGTTCGATCAGGCCTTCGCGACCATGGCCAGCGGCCAGAGCGGGAAGGTGATGCTGATCCCATAACGTTCGCAGGAGGTTCGACGATGACGGTGCAACCGACAACCGCTGATAAGCTGTCGTGGATCCGGGAGGAGCTCCAGGCCCTGCAGGAACAGGGCCTCTACATCCACATCCGCACCATCCAGTCCGCCCAGGGCCCATGGCTGATCGTAGATGGCCGGCGGGTGCTGAACTTCTGCTCCAACAACTACCTCGGGCTGGCCAACCATCCGCGCATGCGGGAAGCCGCCCGCCAGGCCATTGAGAAATACGGCGTGGGCCCCGCCGCCGTGCGCACCATCGCCGGCACCCTGGACCTCCATTTGATCCTGGAGGAGAAGCTGGCGCGCTTCAAGGGCGTGGAGGCGGCCATCTCCTTCCAGTCGGGCTTTAACGCTAACCTGGCCACGATCCCGGCCCTGGTGGGGGAGGGCGATGCCATTTTCTCCGACGAGCTCAACCACGCCAGCATCATCGATGGCTGCCGCCTCTCCCGCGCCCGCATCATCCGCTACGCCCACAACGATCCCGGCGACCTGGAGGCGAAGATCCGGGAGCACCTGGGGAGCTTCCGGCGGGGCCTGATCGTCACCGACGGTGTCTTCTCTATGGACGGCGACATCGCCCCCCTGCCGGAGATCGTGGAGATCGCGGAGCGCTACCATCTGATGCTGATGGTCGACGACGCCCATGGGGAAGGCGTCCTGGGCCGGGGCGGCCGGGGGATCGTGGATCACTTCGGGCTCCACGGCCGGGTGGACATCGAGGTGGGGACCCTCTCGAAGGCCTTCGGGGTGGTGGGCGGCTATGTGGCCGGGCGCCGGGAGATCGTGGAATGGCTGCGCCAGCGTGGCCGTCCCTTCCTGTTCTCCAGCGCCATGACCGCCGCCGACACCGCCGCCTGCATCGCCGCCGTGGAGATCCTGGAGGAATCCACCGAGCTGGTGGACCGGCTGTGGGAGAACACCCGTTACTTCAAGGAGGAAATGCGCCGCCTGGGCTTCGATCTGGGCGCGAGCGTGACCCCCATCACGCCGGTGATGCTGGGGGATGCCCATCTGGCCCAGACCTTCAGCCGCCGCCTGTTTGAGGAGGGCGTCTTCGCCCAGGCCATCGGCTACCCCACGGTGCCCCGGGGCAAGGCCCGCATCCGGGTGATGATCTCCGCCGCCCACCGCCGGGAGGACCTGGATCGGGGGCTGGAGGCCTTCGCCAAAGTGGGGCGGGAGCTGGGGGTGATCCGTTAACCCATGGAGGGGGCGGTGAAACCGTCGCGTATCCCGCCCCCACCGTTTTGGGCTTTCCCGGGTAGCTCATGATGAACAGGAGGTGATCCACACGAACGGAGGGGGAAGATGCGGCGGTCGGGCGGGATGGATCGACCCCTCTTCCTGATCGAGGATCCGACCCGGGGCCCCCTTCTGGCTCAGGCCCTCGCCGCCACCCTTGGGGAGCCGGTTCGCCCTCTGCACCCTTCCCAAACGATCCCCGCCATCCCCGGCGATTTCTTGATCGCCGCCGAACGGCCCGGCCGATGCGGCCTGGAGCTGGGCGGGAAGCTGCTCCAGAGCGCCGCCGGCCATCGCGTCCTGCTCTGGAGCCCTTCCCCGTCCGATCTCTATCTGCGGGTTGCCCGCCTCCTCGGGTTCGCCGGATATCTGGACTGCGCGGCCTCCTGGGCGGAGAACCTCCGCTGGCTGCAGGCCTTCCGCGCAGGGCAGGAGGCGTGGCCCCCTGACCTGCGCGCTCGGGCGGATCGCTTTGAGGCCGCTATCGGAGATCTCCTCCGCAAGCTGCGGCCAGAGGAGGCCGGGCGGCTCGCCGACTTGGCCCGTCCCCTGCCCTGGAAGATGCGAGCCGCCCGCTGGGGGATGAGCCGGGAGGGCGCTCGACGGGCCGCGCAGCGGCTGGAGGAGAAGTTCATGGTCGAGGGATCAGAGGCTGTCGTGGCCCCGGCATGGGCCTGGGGGCTGCTGAAGGCCACCCCCGAAGGGCCCGTCCCGGCGCCCGCCCTGCTCCTGGCCCTGGAGGCTCTTTCCCATTCTTAATTGAGGCAATCCCACAGGCCCTGACCCACAATCTCCATCTGAACTCGGTGGAAGGGGGCGCCTTCAAAAGTGGAGGGCTCATTGATCCCCCAATGCCGTAAGCATTAAGCATGCAGAATGCCATCATCCCAACCGGTGGTTCCCGCTTTGCCGACATCACCGATCCCTGGGGCGTAAACATACCACCGCATCTCCGCCCTCGCCGTTCCGGATATCATCCCGGCAATCAGGAAGGCCACCCAGATTCCTGTCAACCGTCGAAGGCTCGCGGATCGCATCCTCTACCTCCCTTCGAAAGTCCGGAGGGCTTCCCGATACTGGGCCCGGATCTCGTAAACGCCTTGAATCGCCATCCGAAGCCGATGGAACAGCAGCCGCAGCTCCCCTTCCGAATCCAGGCGGCCAATCGACTTTCCGCCTCCGTGATACAGCGGACGAGCCATGCCGGCGGGCGCCCGGAATTCCCGCGATTCCCAGAACCGTCCTGCCTCCCGCACGATCGCGATGTCCCAGGGATCCCCCTCCATCACCTCATAGACCATGACATACTCCAGCGATCCCATGGGGATCACCCCCTCCTCCGGGAGCCGCAGCCGCTTCAACCTCAGCACCGGCGCCACCTCATCCTGATCCGCCCCCCCTCCCGAAACCGGGCCTGCAGCCACCTCCGATCCTCCGAACGCATCCACCCCAGCGCCTCCCCATCTACGATCACCCCGTCCAGCGCACGCCCCATCGCCGCCAGCCGCAACGGCACCCACCCCGAAAACCGCGCCACCCCTTCCGCTCGAAGCCTCTCCATCGTCAGCCGCCCCCGGGCGAAAGAAAGCGGGCCCACAAAAGCGATGAAAGGCTCCCGCGGCAGCGCCGCCGCGTGGGCCGGCGAGGGCGTCAGGGCCGCCGGCATCCCCTCCCGCA
This sequence comes from Thermoflexus sp., assembly GCF_034432235.1. NCBI lineage: Bacteria > Bacillati > Chloroflexota > Thermoflexia > Thermoflexales > Thermoflexaceae > Thermoflexus > Thermoflexus sp. The sequence continues at coordinate 14,177 of NZ_DAOUCJ010000051.1, forward strand.
ACCCCAGGACCCCCAGACCCACCAGAACCCCGATCCCCAGGAACCCTATCCCCCTCTTCACCCTTCGGAAGAACTCCCGTCCCATCCTCGCCTCCCTCGCCGGATGCGAACTCCATCTCGAGCTTAAGGCCCCGATCGTCTCCGGTCCATCCCCAGCAGATGGGGACACTGCTTGGGAGGAATGGGGAAGCTATGGGGTTCTATCGAATAAACAATTCCATGCAGCGATACGGATAGGTTCACGCACCCCGTCCCCCAAGCCATCGAACCCAGGGCAGCGCCTTCTGCGCTGCTTGCGCCGGACGCCTGTCGGCGGTCCAGAATTCAGCGCCTAGGCGCTCCGCGAAAGCGAGGTAGTGCGCATCGCAGGTTGCCGGGAGAGAGAGCCTCAGCCAGTTTCAGGGCACGACGGTGTAGATCGGCATCTTCATCAATGGCGATTTCAAATCTCAAGGCGACATCCGGTGGTATCATGTTCAGCAACGGCCCAAAACGCGGTCTCCAGCCCCCGACCTGGAAGGACTATGGAGATCTTGAGTCCGAAGACCGGGATCCCGGCGATGTCCGATCATCCCGCTCACGACGCCATCGCGGTGCTGGACTTCGGCTCCCAGTATGCGCAGCTGATCGTCCGCCGCATCCGGGAGATCGGCGTCTACGCCGAGTTGTTCCCATGGGATGCGGATCCCGCCGAGGTCCTCGCCCTGCGGCCGAAAGGCTTCATCCTCTCCGGAGGCCCGGCCAGCGTCTATGAGCCCGGCGCCCCTTCCCTCCCGCCGTATGTCCTGCAGAGCGGCCAGCCGGTGCTGGGGATCTGCTATGGGATGCAGCTGCTGGCCCACGCCCTGGGCGGACGGGTCGCCCCGGCCCCGGCCCGGGAATACGGCCGGGCCGAGGTCGAGATCCTCACGCCGGAGGATCCTCTGTGGCGCAGTCTCCCTTCCCCCATGACCGTCTGGATGTCCCATGGGGATCGCGTGGAGGCTCTGCCGCCCGGCTTCCGGGCCATGGCCTGCTCCCCCAATGCGCCGTTCGCCGCCATCGGCGATCCCGTGCGCGGCCTCTACGGGGTGCAGTTCCACCCGGAGGTCGCCCACACCCCCCTGGGCCGCGAGCTCCTACGGCGCTTCGCCGTCGAGCGGTGCGGTTGTCGCCCCACCTGGACCCCCCGGGCGATCGCCGAGGAGCAGATCGCACGGATCCGGGAGCGGGTGGGCGGGGAACGCGTGCTCTGCGCCGTCTCCGGGGGCGTGGACTCCACGGTGACTGCGGTGCTGGTCCACCGGGCGGTGGGGGCGCAGCTGCAATGTCTCTTCGTGGACACCGGGCTGCTGCGCAAGGGGGAAGGGGAGGAGGTGGTGGCCGCCCTGCAGGCCCTGGGGCTGCCGGTGGCCGCGGTGAACGCCGCCGAGGCTTTCCTGGAGGCCCTGCGAGGGGTCACCGATCCCGAAGAGAAACGGGTGCGGATCGGCCATACCTTCATCGCCGTCTTCGCCGAGCACGCCCGCCGGCTGGGCCCCTTCCGGTTCCTGGCCCAGGGCACCCTCTACCCCGACGTCATCGAGAGCCGGGCACCGGAGCGGCGGGCGGCCGCCCGGATCAAGACCCACCACAACGTCGGCGGGCTCCCCTCCGATCTCTCCTTCGAGCTCATTGAGCCCCTGCGATATCTCTTCAAGGACGAAGTCCGCGCCCTGGGGGCGCATCTGGGGATCCCGGAGGTCCTGCTGCGCCGGCAGCCCTTCCCGGGCCCCGGGCTGGCCGTGCGCTGCGTCGGGGAGGTCACCTGGGAGCGGCTGGAACGATTGCGAGCCGCCGACGCCATCGTGCAGGAGGAGCTGGCCCGCTCCGGCTGGGCCGAGCGGGTGGCCCAGGCCTTCGCGGTGCTGCTGCCGGTGCGCAGCGTGGGCGTGATGGGGGACGCCCGGACCTACGAGGAGGTGGTGGCGGTGCGGGCGGTGGCCACCGAAGACTTTATGACCGCGGCCTGGGTTCCGCTGCCCCCCGAGGTGCTGGATCGCATCGCCACCCGGATCGTCAACGAGGTCCCCGGGGTCAACCGTGTGCTCTACGACATCACCCACAAGCCCCCGGCCACCATCGAGTGGGAATAAAATGCCGGTCGGGAACTTCACCCCTTACGCGGGCATCTGGAAGACAGGGACCGGCGCGGGAGCGCGTCGGGCGCGTCGGGCGAAAGCGATCCGCAGGATGTGCGCGGCCATCCGTCCGTAATCATAGCCGGCCGCCGCCGCCGAGCGCACAAACCCCGCATCCGGCGAAAGATCCGGGTTCGGGTTCACATCGATCACATAGGGTGTCCCATCCGGGGCCAGCCGGATATCGATGCGCCCGTAATCCCGCACCCGCAGGGCCCGATAGGCCATCAGCGCCACATGCACCACCTCCGCCTCGGTCCACTCGTCCAGCACCGCCGGCACGAGGGGGATGGTCCGCCGATACCGCTCGCTCTGTCGATCCCATTTCGCCGACTGATCGACGATCCGCTCTTCCTCTCGGAGTCCGTCGAAGAGGATCTCGGAAATGGGCAGCGGCTCGGGATCCCCATTCCCCCACAGGCTGACGTTGAGCTCGCGGCCCGGGATGAAGGACTCCACCAGCGCCGGCTGGCGAAGCGTCTCCAGCACCACTTCCACCCGCTCCCGCAACGCCGACATGGAAGTCGCCACCGCCTCAGGGGTGATCCCCACGCTGCCATGCTCCCGGACCGGCTTCACGATCGCCGGGAAATCCGTCCAGCCCTCCAGGTCCTGCAACCGATGGCATACCCGCCATGGGGGCGTGGGGATGCCGTTCAGGGTGAGGAAGGCCTTCATCAGCGCCTTGTTGCCGGCCACCGTCAGGGTCCACGGACCGGATCCCGTGTATAGAAAGCCGGCCGATTCCAGCGCCCGGGCCACTCGGGGCTCGGCATAGGGATCCCCTTCCAGGGCCTCGCACCAGTTGAAGACGATCCACTCCTGGGGATCGTAGCCCGTTAGAGGGCTCAGGACGTCCCGGCGGATCTCCACCGGATGGACCTCGAGTCCGTGGGCTTGAAGGCCTTCCTGCATTCTGCGGACGCATTCCAGGGCATACGTCTGATCCTCGGGAGGCCATGCGCGATCCATGTTGTAAAGCAGGAGCACCCGGCGCATGGTCCTCGGGTTCGACGAATGCCGTCGCATCACTCCACCTCCTGCGCGTGGGCCTCGACCGCCGGCAGAGAGGGGGCCGTTAGCGGATCGAGGCCCCGGAGATAAATCGCCAGCCCCTCGCCCTCGTCGTAGAAATCCTCCACCCGGGCCAGCAACCGGAACCCGTGGCGTTCATAGAACCGACGAGCGGGCGTGTAAGCTGGCGCCGTGGCGGTCTCCACCAGGATCCAGCGCCCGCCTTCCTGCCGGATATGCTCCATCATGGCCTGGAGGAGGGCGGTCCCGATCCCTCTCCGCTGCGCCCGGGGATCCACCAGCAGCCAGTAGAGATCCCATGACCATCGGGTCAGCGGCCTCCGCCCATAGCAGATCAGACCAGAGGGCTCCCCTTCTTCGGCGCTGTCCACCCAGACGCGGAAGTAATAACCGCTCCGCTCGAATCCTTTCTCGCAGGCTTCCCGGAAGATCTCCAGAAGGGTATCGATTTCCTCCGGCCGGAACACACCACAGCGTTCCGCCATCGTCCGGATCGCCGCCTCCTCATCCGCTCGAGGCCATCGAATAGGCGACATCGGCTTCCACCGCCCATCCCGATTGGGGTTGAAGGGTCTCCTTCCCCCGTCCCCGCCGCTCCCATGCCAGACGGATCAATCGTTCCGCCATCGCGGCATAGGAGTAGCCAGCCGCCCGGGCAGCGTTGACAAACCCGCTGTTGGGCGCCAGGCTCGGGTTCGGGTTAACCTCCAGCACGTAGGGGGTCTCCCCTTGAAGCCGGATGTCCACCCGCCCGTAATCCCGACCCCGGACCGCCCGGAAGGCCCGGATGGCCACCTCGCGAACCCGGGCGGCGAGGGCTTCATCGAGCTCCGCCGGGCATCGCACCGGCGTCAGCGCATACTCCTCCGATTCCGGCAGCCACTTGGCCGCGAACGTGCACACCCGCCACAGGGGATTCGGGATCCGGGAGTAATCCACCTCCGCCAGGGGCAGAACCTCCAGGTCCCGACCGCCCCACAGGGCGACGTTGAACTCGCGCCCCTCAATGAAGGTTTCCACGAGGGCCGGCTGGCGATACACCTCCAGCACATAGGCCACCCGCGCCCGGAGGGAGGCCGCATCGACGACCACGGATTCCCGATCGATCCCGTGGCTGGCATCCTCCGCGAGAGGCTTCACGATCGCCGGCAGGGGGATCCGGATGCGCTCCTGGGGGTGGTGAAACACCTGGGCCGGGGGGGTGGGCAGACCGGCGGCCCGAAGCCGGGCTTTGGCCCGCCCCTTATCCAGACAGAGGGCCAGCGTCGAGCTGGAGGATCCGGTATAGATAAACCCTCGCGCCTCCAGGAGGACCGGCACCACCGCTTCCCCCTGGGGTCGCCCCTCGAGGGTTTCACAGAGATTGATCACCACGGTATCCTGCGGATCGAAGGCATCCAGCGCCTCGCGCAGAGAGGCCCGATCCCAGACCGGCCGGGCGGTCACGCACCATCCCCGCTCCTGGAGCGCCGAAACCATCGCCCATGCCGTGAGGGCGACCTCCTCCTCGGCGATCCAGTCGCGAGGCTCCCCGCGGGGAAGATGCTCCACCACACTGTAAAGGACCAAAACCCGGCTCGGCGCAATGGGGCGGCGACGGCGCATAGTCGCTCCTCGAATGGATCCCGCTTCGTCCAGGAGGAGGGCAGGGCCTGGACGCTGAAACGGGCGGGCCCCTTTTGCCCTCCTCCCGCGTTTCAGCGAACCGCTCTCACCCCGCCGTCCTCAGAGGGACCCTGGCCGGTTCCACAGCCTCCGCGATCGGGAGGCCATAACGACGGCAGGCGGCCTCCAGGATCCGCGCGATCAGCACGTCATACGCCATTCCGTCCGCCCGGGCGTTCAGCACCATATCGCTATACCTCGGATTCAGCCCGGGGAGGGTGTTGATCTCCAGCAGATAGATCCGGCCGGTGGCGGCATCGATCCGCATATCCACCCGGCTCAGATCACATGCCCCGATCGCCCGGAAGGCTTCGAAAGCCAGGCGCTGCGCCTCTCGCCGCAACGTCGGATCCAGCGGGGCCGGGCAGAGGTAGCGCGGGCCCAGCGGCATTTCGGACTTAATGTAAGACGTGTAAAGCCCCCGCTGATCCGGCGGGCAAGGGCTGAGGTCCACCATCATCGGTGGGAAGACATGGACGCCCCCGATATCCAGGCCTTCTTCCGTGGCCCACCCGCCGGGCGGCCGGAGCCATCCGGCCTCCCCATCGACGTTGCCGATCAGGCCCACCGTGAGCTCCGGGCCGTCGATGAAGGTTTCCACCAGGGCCTCCTGACGATAGGTCCGGAGGATATAGGCGACCTGCTCCCGGAGCTCCGCCTCACTGGTCACCACCGACTTCGCGGAGATCCCCATCCCGCTTCCTTCCCGGTTCGGCTTGACAAAGAGGGGGAAGGAGAGGCGGGGATCCAACGGCTCATCGGGACGCCGGAAGACCTGGAAGGGGGGCGTCGGCAGCCCCTCCGCCATCCACACCCGTTTGGTCATCGCCTTGTCCAGGGAGATCGCCAGGGCAAGGACCCGGGAGCCCGTGTAGGGGATCCGCATCATCTCCAGCATCGCCGGCACATGGGCCTCCCGGGAATCTCCCCAGTAGCCCTCGCAGATGTTGAAGCAGATGTCCGGCCGGAAACGGCGCAACGCCTCCGGGAGATCCAGGTTCCCCTCGAAGATCGCCGGGGTGTGCCCCCAGGCCTCCAGGGCCCGGGCGATCCCCTCCACCGTCTCCTCCGAATCCAGCTCCGCCCAGGCATCCGGCGGCTCATCCGGTTGATGGGGCGCGTTCCGCTTCAGATTCGCCAGGACCGCCACCCGCATCACAGCACCTCCCCGTTGACGATCGGCAGGGGCTCCCCGATGATCAGGGGCATCGTTTCGGTGCCTCCCGTCTGGAGCCGTCGGTGAACCGCCTCGAAGCCTTCCGGCTCGATGGTCATTGCGTCGCCCTGCAGCAGCCCGAAGATCCCGCGCTGGCCCGGCTCCGGGCGCTGGTTCCGGCAGTATTCGCAGCGGTCTGGATCATGGGGCGTATAGTCGGTGGGCTGCTCATAGGCGCTGATGAAGCCCTCGAAATTCCGCAACACCACCCGCCGCTCGTTCATCGCCAGCAGGTAATTGGGCATCACCGGCACCTTCCCCCCGCCGCCGGGCAGGTCGATCACATAAGTCGGGATGGCGTAGCCGCTGGTGTGCCCCCGCAACGCCTCCATGATCTCGATCCCCTTCGAGACCGGCGTGCGGAAGTGGCCCGCGCCCTCCACCAGATCGCACTGATAGAGGTAATAGGGCCGCACCCGGCGCTTGACCAGCTCGTGGACCAGGGCGCGGATGATGTGCGGGCAGTCATTGACCCCCGCCAGCAGCACCGTCTGGCTGCCCAGGGGGATGCCCGCATCCGCCAGCTTCGCCAGGGCCTCCGTGACCTCCGGGGTCAGCTCCTTCGGGTGGTTCACATGGATGTTCATCCACAGCGGATGGTATTTGCGCAACATCGCCACCAGATCATCCGTGATCCGCTGCGGCAGGAAGATCGGCACCCGCGTCCCGATGCGGATGATCTCCACATGGGGGATCGCCCGCAGCCGGCGGAGCAGATCCTCCAGGATCGGCTGGGGCAGGATCAGCGGATCGCCACCGGAGAGCAACACATCCCGGATCTGGGGCGTGCGGGCGATGTATTCGATCTGCCGATCGTAATCCCGCCGCCCGAAATTGGCATGGGGATCCCCCACAATCCGGCTGCGGGTGCAGAACCGGCAGTAGCTGGCACACTGGGTCGTCACCAGCATCAGCACCCGATCCGGATACCGATGGACCAGGCCCGGGACCGGGGAGTGTTGATCCTCGGAAAGGGAATCCTCCATCAGCCCCGGCGTCGGCTCCAGCTCCCTCGCGGTGGGGATCACCTGGCGCCGGATCGGGCAGTTCGGATCCACCGGGTCGATCAGCGAGGCGAAATACGGGGTGATGTCCATGCGGAACCGGTGGGTGGCCGCCGCACCGGCCTCCTCCTCCGGGGTCAGTTGGATGATCTGTTTCAGCTGTTCCACCGAGTTCAGGCGATGGGTGAGCTGCCAGCGCCAGTCATCCCACAGCTCATCCGGCACATCCTGCCAGATCGGCGCCCGCCGGCTGCGCCGTTTCGCACCAGGGGGCTCCTCCTCCAGCCGCTTCCGCTCTTCCATCGCTTCACATCCTCCCCAGCGAGATCGCATCGGAGAGCCCAGGGATCTTCTCCACGATCGCCACAACCTGAACCGCTCTTCCACGAGCGGGATTTTACATCAACTCCCTCGTGGTATGCGTTAAGAAAGCGTGTAAGTTCCGTGAGATTTCGGTTAAGCATATCATCGAAGATTTTAGATAAATCGAAGCTCATAAATGATTTGGCGGAAGCGATCTCCGCTTTTCAGCGTAAGGCAACGGCTTGCCGCTGCCCTACGCCCACTCTGAATGCTGGAGCAACAAGGGGCGAGCGCATGGGCCTTGCATCGTTCGACGGATTTCAGGGCCCGCGATATAGTCGGAGCATTGAAGGAAACCTGTCCCCGCTCTGGAGGGCATCGGACTTCGAGTCCGACGGCGCAAGCGCTGCGCCGGAACAACGATCCCCAATCCACCCGATCGATGGAGGAACGATGATCGAGCCGACAACGCCGGAACGCGTCCTGGTGGTGGCGGCCCATCCCGACGATGTGGAGTTCACCTGCGCGGGCACGCTGGCCAAGTGGGCCCGACGGGGCAGCGTCATCGCCCTGGTGCTCTGCACCAGCGGCGACGCGGGAACGGAGGAGACGAATCGATCGCGGGAGGAGATGGCGCGGATCCGGGAGGCGGAGCAGGAGGCGGCCGCCCGGGTCCTGGGCATCGCCGAGGTGATCTTCCTGCGCCATCCGGACGGCCTGCTGCAACCCACCCTGGAGCTGCGGCGGGAGCTGGTGCGGGAGATCCGCCGCTTCCGGCCCCAGGCCCTGGTCTGTGGCGATCCATCGGTTTATTTCTACGGGGAGGACTACATCAACCACCCGGATCATCGGGCGGCAGCCCAGGCCGCGCTGGAAGCCGTGTTCCCCGCCGCGGGGATGCCCCTCCTCTTCCCCGAGCTGGGCCTTCCCCCTCATCGGGTGCGAGAGGTGTATATCTACGGCGCGGCGCAGCCCAATGTATGGATCGACATCGAGGAGACCCTGGAGATCAAAATCGAAGCCCTGCGCTGCCACCGCAGCCAGATCGGGGATTGGGATCCAGGCCCCACCCTGCGGGCATGGGCCACTGAGGAGGGACGGACCGTAGGTATGCGTTATGCGGAGGCGTTTCGCCGGATGGTGATCGGAGAATAACCCGGCGCCCTTCCTCCGCCGGTCTTCCCGGGGAACTCTGGAGGCCAGAGGGTGTGCCTTCAGCGTCCCGACCGGCCTCCACAAAACATCCCTCACCAGGAAGCTCGGGGATCTTCGTGCCCCCGAGGGGAGCCCTATACCAGAAGTCCCGCCCTCATAGATGCATCAACCGGAACGCCAGGGCGTAGAAGGGCTGCAACACGCTCCCGAGAAGGCCCAGCTGCCGATCCAGCACCAGGAAGAGCAGCAGCAGCATCGGCCCATAGGCCTCCAGCCGGGCGTAGGCATACGCCAGATCCGGTGGGAGCAGCCCCTGCAGCACCCGATAGCCATCCAGCGGGGGCAGAGGGAGCATGTTAAAAACGGCCAGGCCGATGTTGATGAAGATCCACGCACTCAGGAACGGAAGGACCAGCCGGGGAGGCAGGAACCCGATCTCCAGGCCCATCCGGTAAACCAGGATCCCCAGGCCGGCCAGGAGCAGGTTCATCAGCGGCCCTGCGCCTCCGACCAGCGCCATCCCCACGCGGGGGCCATAGCGCAGATATAGGGGGTTCACCGGGACCGGACGGGCCCATCCGAACCCGGCCAGCACCAGCATCAGGGCGCCGATGGGATCCAGATGGGCCATCGGGTTCAGGGTCACCCGCCCGTAGCGGCGCGGGGTGGGATCCCCGAGGCGTTCGGCCACCCAGGCGTGGGCCAGCTCATGCAACGGCAGGGCGAACAGGAAGATCATCGCCAGAGCCAGCAGATATCCCGGATCGCTGAGGCGGACGAAGGGCATATCGGCACACCTCCTGCGGTTTCCCCGGGCATATCATTCCCGAAGAGAGGCCCTGTATTCCGGCCGCTCCCTGAAGTGAAATCCAAATAAAACGCCCCGGGGCGGCTGGGCCTTCCCGACCGTCCCGGGGCGTGGGGGTCGCAGGTGGCGAGGGTGGGACTCGAACCCACAACCCGCCGATTATGAGCCGGCTGCTCTGCCACTTGAGCTACCTCGCCGGGCAGTAAAAATTATATGCGGAGACCGACTCATCGTCAAAGAAAACCCATCCGCATCGAGCCCTCGCCTGTATATGCGCTCGGCCCTATCCTTCCAGAAGGTGGCAGGGGAACGGCGAAGCTTCCCCTCTTTCCCCCTCGCTGGATTCAACCGGACCCCCCTTGCTTCGGCAGCGGCCAGCTGTTCCAGGAACGCCATCAACTGCACCCGCAGGTCATCAAAGGTCGGCCTCAACTCCTCCACTCCAGCTCGAAACCATAAGTGTGGCGGAAAAGATGGCGGAAGCGGAGGTAATCCGCCAGACGGGCGGCCAGCCCCTGATCCATCACCGCAGGGCGAATCGTCCCCCATGGATTCATCATGCGTTGCAGCAGATACGTAGGCCAATGAGGACCCACGGGGAGATCCTTATCCACTCGCACCGCGATGCGTTCAAAGATGCGCTCCACCCCCGAATAGAAGTCATGCAATAAGCTCCCAATGCTTCGCATGGCGAATTCATCGGGCTCGCCGGATAACCGGCTCCAGAAGATCTCCAGGCTGCGGATCAGGCGCTCCAGATTCGCCAGCTCCAATTCGATCTCCTGGCTCAGCGCATCCAGGGGATCCTCAGGCATCCTGTTTTCCTCCAGAATCCGGGATCGCCAATGAGGGGGCACGTTCTCCAGGCTGACCCGATGAAGCGCTATCCCCTCCGGAAGGAGATCCCAGCACGCCCGCAAAGCCTCAACGTATCGCTCGGGCGCCAGGCCTTCCACAGCGATGTCGATGTCCGAACGCTCATGCCACGGGCTCTGCCCGGCCAGGGAGCCGAAAAGCACAGCCCGCTGGACACCGAAACGGGCCCTTAACAACTCGATGCAGGCCATGGCCGCCTTCCAGGCGGCTGCCCGCCGGGCCTCCGCATCGCCCTCGCCTCGCATGGATCCTGTCCCCCTGTTCGCGAAGGAGCCGCCCGCCTTCGAGCCCATCGAGAGGAGGCCTCTGGCTTCCTCCAGCCGCTATGGTCGGCCTTAACTGAGTTCCTCCCAGTCGATCTTCGGCAGCCCGTAAAGGCCGGCCTTGAGAACCTTCAGGGAGAGCAGGGCGCACTTGATGCGAGCCGGCCCCAGGGGAATCCCCAGCATCTCCAGGATGTCGTCCCGGGTCAGCTGTCGGGCTTCCTCTACCGTCGCCCCTTTAATCCGCTCGGTCAGCATGGAGGCGGATGCCTGGCTGATCGCGCAGCCCTTCCCCGAGAACCGCACATCCACGATGCGCCCATCCTGCACTTTCAGGTCGATCCGAATCCGATCCCCGCACAGGGGGTTATCGTCTTCGTAAGAGATATCCGCATCCGGCAACACGCCGTAATTGCGGGGATTCTCATAATGGTCCAGGATGATCTCCCGATAGAGGTCTTCCATCGCCTCGGTCCTCGCCAAGGAGTTCCTTGGATGCCTTTCGCTCCTCTCATCATACCACGATCCCCATCGGGATTCACCTTCCCGACGGATCGCTCGGGGAGCCGCGCCGATGATCCGATCCCATCACCGACAGGCGCCGGGATCGTTCTCCGCGCGAGAGGCTTCGCCGGAGCGGGGAGCGAGGCGCACGGTCTCGCCCGACCCATCCATGCGAACGATCCGCTCCAGAACGACGATCGGATCCTCCCCGGGGATCCCCCGGGGGGCGTCCTCGCTGGGGGTGAGGAGCACATGCACGGCCAGGCCGAAGGGGCCCAGAGCGTCCCGGGCCGCATGGGCCAGGGCCAGTAACCCGGCTTTCCCGGCCCCATAGGCGGCGTGCAGGATCCCCCCCTCCAGAAGCCGCGCAGGAACCAGGAAGACGAACGCTCCACTCCCCCGTTCGATCATCGCCGGGGCAGCCGCCTGCAGCAGGTTGAAGGCTCCCTTGAGGATCACAGCCAAGGTGCGATCCCACTCGTATTCCCCCATCTCCAGCAGCCCGCGATGGGGATGAACTTCCGCGTGGTGGACGATCAGATCCAGCCGGCCCCAGCGGGCCAGGATCTCCTGAACCATGGCCCCTACAGCGACCCGGTTGGCCACATCGGCGTGGAAAGGCTCCGCCGACCCGCCCTCCCCGCGGATCCGTTCGGCGGTCCGCTCCGCCGCCGCCGGATGGATGTCATTGGCCACGACATGGAAACCCCGGGCCGCCAGCATCCGGGAGAGCCACTCCCCCCATCCCCGTCCGGCTCCCGTGACCAGCGCCACCGGCCGCGCATGGCTTCCCATCTGTCCCCCTGCCCCCTCCCGATTCACGAGTGGAACCGGAAATGCAGGACGTCCCCGTCCTGCACCTCATAATCCCGTCCCTCGATGCGCCAGAGGCCCCGCTCCCGCGCCGCTTGCGGAGAGCCAGCCTCGACCAGCAGATGCCACGGGATCACTTCCGCTCGAATGAAGCCCCGCTCCATGTCCGAATGCACCCGCCCCGCCGCCTGTGGGGCCCGCGTTCCCCGAGGGATCGACCAGGCCCGAACCTCATGGCCGCCCGTGATGGTGAAGAAGGTGATGAGGCCCAGATGGGCATAGGCCGCCTGGATCAGGCGATCCAGGGCGGAGCCGGAGAGGCCCAGGCTCTCCCGATAGGCCCGGGCTTCCTCCTCGGGCCACTCGTTCAGGGCGGCCTCCAGCTCCGCGCAGACGACGAGGAAGGGGCTTCCCTCCGCCGCGGCCCGGCGGGCCAGCTCCGCCGCCCAGTGGCCGTCTTCCGGCAGGTCCTCCTCGGATACGTTCAGGACAAGCAGGCGGGGCTTGTCGGTGAGCAGGAAGAGCTCCCGCAACAGCCCCTGCCAGGCTGCCCGGCCCGGCCAGGTTCGGGCCGGGCGACCGGACTGGAGATGGGCGGCCAGATCCTCTAGGGCGGCGAGGGTTTCGGCGAAGGCCTGGGGATCCGCCTTCGCCGCCCTCCGGGTCTTCTCCAGGCGGCGCTGCACCGTCTCCAGATCGGCCAGCGCCAGCTCCAGATCCAGCACCTCCAGCTCCGCCAGGGGATCCACCTCGCCCAGGCCAGCCGGGATGTTGGGGGCCTCGAACCCGCGGAGCACCATCAGGAGGGCATCGACCTCCCGGATGTGCGCCAGGAACTGGTTCCCAAGACCTTCCCCCCGATGGGCGTTCCGCACCAGCCCGGCGATGTCCACAACGGTCAGGGTGGCCGGGACCACCCGTTCCGGTTGGATGATCCGGGCCAGGGCGTCCAGCCGGGGATCGGGGACGGGGATGACACCGCGGTGCGGCTCGATGGTGGTGAAGGGATAGGGCGCGGTGGGCACGGAGTGGCGGGTGAGGGCATTGAAGAGCGTCGATTTGCCCGCGTTGGGCATCCCCACCAGACCGATCTCCATGATCGCCTCGCGACGCGAAGGTCCTCCACCGGGGATTCTACACGGAAAACTCTGGGGCTGGGCTCTGACAAAGCGCCCGGCCGATCCATGGGCTCACCGGCGGATCTCGATGGGGATCGGCAGGATCACGCCATCCGCTCCCAAGCCCTCCACCGGGATCCGGCCTCCGGGCGGGGCGCGGCGATACAGCCCGACCTTCAGCACGTAGTCCTCGGCGGGCGAATCCGGACCGCCGAGGATCCGTCCCATGAAATAAACATGAAATAAAAGGGAAGGGCAGCGAGAGGCTGTCCCAGAGAATAACGGACGAACCAGGATCCGTCCTCACCGATTTGGAGAAAACCCCGCTCCATGAGCGCAGGGAGATGCGGGGAGGGCATCGG
>NZ_DAOUCJ010000052.1 GCF_034432235.1 Thermoflexus sp.
AATAAAAGGGAAGGGCAGCGAGAGGCTGTCCCAGAGAATAACGGACGAACCAGGATCCGTCCTCACCGATTTGGAGAAAACCCCGCTCCATGAGCGCAGGGAGATGCGGGGAGGGCATCGGCCGAACGGCAGGGTGGCCATGCTCCGCCAGGGCAACCGTCTCCCAGTAAACCATCTCCCCATCGATGGTGCCTGGGAGGGTGCCCGGGGTAAGCGCGAGGAAGAGCGCCGTCAGGAGAAGGGCCATCGCATGGGGAGGCGGCGCGCAGACGAGGTTCCTCCATGTCGATCGGTTCCGGCGATCAGGAGAAAGGGCGCGCATGGCGGGAGGACTGGGGGGAGGATTCCAGGGATCGGGCGGCCTCCAGCGCGGCCAGGGCCACCTCCAGCATGGAGTCATCCGGCTCGCGGGTGGTCAGCCGCTGCAGCCAGAGGTTCGGGGCTGAAAGCGCCGCCACCAGCCCCACGTGCTGATATCGCGCGCTGAGCCACAGCGCCTCATAGGAGAGGGCGGCCAGGACCGGAAGCAGGGCCAGCCGGAGGGCCAGGCGCTCGATCAGCGTAGAGGCCGGCAGGAAGGCGAAGAGGATCGCCGCGACCAGGATCACGGTGAGCAGGAAGGCCGTCCCGCAGCGGGGATGGGCGGTCGGGAAGGGGCGCGCCCCCTCGATCGTCAAGGGGACCCCTGCTTCCAGCGCATGCACCGCCTTGTGCTCCGCCCCGTGATAGGCAAACACCCGTCGGATCTCCGGATGACGCCCCACCGCAACCAGGTAGCCGAGAACCAGCCCCAGACGGAAGAGCCCCTCCAGCCCGGTCCGGATCCACGCGGAGAGCCTGAGCATCCGCTCGATCCCTTCCGCGAGAAGCGCGGGCAGCAACAGGAAGATCCCCAGCGCCAGGGCGAGGGAAGCGGCGATCGTGAGCATGGCGACGGGGCTTTCGCGGACTTCCCGGGCCTCGTTCTCCCCCGCCACGACGGTGGCGGAGAACCAGAGGGCCTCCATGCCCCAGCGCAGGGTCTCCCACAGGATGAACATCCCCCGGATGAAGGGCCAGCGCTGCCATTTCCGCCGGGGCGGAAGGGACATGGAGCGGAGAACGATCCGTCCATCGGGAGCCCGCACCGCGACCGCTATGCCAGCCGGCCCGCGGATCATCACCCCTTCCAGAACCGCCTGCCCACCGTATCGGAGGGCCGCATGAGAGATCGGCTCGCGGTTTCCCATAGCGTTTGCGATCCTCACATCACCACCCGGAGCTGGGATCCGTTTGTGGTTTTACGAACCTCGATCCGAACCGGGAAGGCGTCCTGGAACTCCTCCAGATGGGAGATGACCAGAACCGTGGAGAATTCATCCTTCACCGCGTTCAGCGCCTCGATCAGCCGTTCCCGGCCGGCCTGATCCTGGGAGCCGAATCCTTCATCCACCACCAGCAGCCGCAGCGGGGTCCCGGAGCGCCGGGCGAGCACCCGGGAGAGGGCCAGGCGGATGGCGAAATCGACGCGGAACTTCTCCCCGCCGGAGAAATTCTCATAGGGGCGCTCCTCCCCCTCATCCGAGATCAGGATGTCCAGGGTCTCCTGGACCGCGCCGCTCTTCGTTTCCCGCTGGGAACGGAATCGAACGGTGAGCCGCCCATCCGTTAACCGCTGGAGGATCCGGTTGGCCTCCTCCTCGATCTCCGGGAGGATGGTTTCGATGATCATCGCCGGGATCCCGTTCCGGCCGAAGGCAACCTGCAGATCCCGGTAAAGACCTTTCTCTTCCTCCAGCTGGACTTTTTCTTTCCGCAGCTGAACCAGCTCCTCCTCCAGGCGCTCACAGTTCTCCAGCCGCTGCTTCGCCGCGATCACCCGATCCCGGGCTTCGCGCTCGGCCCGGCGCGCCGCCTCCACCCGCCGCTGCGCCTCCGGCATGATCTTCAACCGCTCCTCCAGGGACTTCCGTTCCTCCTCCAGGCGCCCCCACTCTTCGTGCAGGCGATCCTGGCGCTCGAGCTCCACCCGGTAGATCTCCTCCAGGCGATGGAGAGCCTCTTCTTCCTGAGGGATCCGCTGCTCCGCTTCCTGAAGGCGAGGCCACTCCTGCCCGGCTTCCTCCAGCTCACGGACCCGACGACGAAGCGCATCATGGGTCTCGATGTCGTAGCCCAGGGCAGCCAGGGCGGCCTCGATTTCATGGAGGGCCGCCTGCTCCTCCGGAGCCACCCGGTCCTCCTGGAGCCGCTGCTCGATCTCCCGGAGGGCCTGTCGCTTTTCCTCCAGGCGCTCCAGCTCTCCCCGGATCTCCTGGAGCTCCGCTTCGATCTGCTCCATGCGGAGCTCCAGCCCGGAGAGCTCCTTTAGGACGCGCTCGCGCTCCTTGAGCCGGGCCTCCAGCTGGCCCTGCTCCTGATCGATCGCCTGAAGGCGCGCCTGGTTCTCCCGATAGCGATCGCCCCGACGACGGCCCTCCTGCTCCCATTCCTGCTGAAGGCGCCTTCGCTCCTCTTCCGGAAGCGGACGCCGACAGGTGGGGCATTCGGCGCCGATCTGCGCGATCGCCTGGATCCGGGCCTCGAGATCTTTCATTTCCTGATAGAGCCGTCGGTTTTCGTTCTGACGCTCCCCCCGCTCGGTCTGCAAGGCCTGCTGCTGTTCTTTCAGGGCGCGGATCTCCTCCTCCAGCGCGGGCCGCTCCTCGAGCCGCCTTCGGATGTTCGCGGCTTCTGCCTCCAGCTCCGATCGGCGCGCGGCCCGGGCGGCGATGGCCTCGATCTCCGCCTGCAGCTGCCGTCGCTCTCCCTCCAGCCGCTCCCGGGCCACCGCGATCCGTTTCTCCAGCTCCATGCGGCGTTCCCGGAGCGCATGGGCCTCCCGGGAGGCCTCCTCCATGCGCGCGAGGGCCTCCCGCGCGCGCTGCAGCTCCTCCCACGCAGCGCTGATCGCCTCCCGGCGGCTGGTCAGCTCCCGCCATCGGCCCAGGGATTCCTGAAGCCGAGCAATCTGCTCCTTCAGGCGGGCCAGATGGCCCTCGATTTCCCCCCGCTGCCCCTCCAGCTCCCGGAGCCGCTCTCGTATAGCCCGCGCCCGCTCCTCATCCCGTCGCAACGCCTCCCATTCCCGCTCCGCAGCCTCCCGCTCCTCCTGCCGGGCCAGATGCTCCGTTACGGCCTGCTGGAGGGCCGCTTCATACTCCGGTCGTCGCTGAAGCTCCTGTTCATGTTCCTCGATGCGCCATTTCAGGCCTTCCAGCTGGAGATCGATCTGACGGATCTTCTCCTTCGCCTTCTCCTCCAGCTCTGCCCATTGATCCAGCCGCAGGATCTCGGCCAGGACCTCCT
Source organism: Thermoflexus sp. (assembly GCF_034432235.1). Lineage (NCBI taxonomy): Bacteria > Bacillati > Chloroflexota > Thermoflexia > Thermoflexales > Thermoflexaceae > Thermoflexus > Thermoflexus sp. The sequence continues at coordinate 3,328 of NZ_DAOUCJ010000052.1, forward strand.
TGCGCTCCGCCGGCGTCTTGGTGGTGAACTCGTCGGCGCGTCCCTGGCGGATGAAAGCCGAGTTGACAAACGTATCGAAATCGATCTGCAGGACCCGGTTGATCTCCTCCTGGGTTTCACGGACCCCGGCGCCGGAGAGGACGCGATGACGAGGCGCCAGCATCTGGAAGTCCAGCACGATGTTCCCCTTCCCCCGTCGTCGGACCCGGGTGACCCGATAGACGGCCTCCCCCAGCCGGAACGTCAGGCTCACCCGGGCCTCCTTCTCCCCCCGGTGGACCAGGTGATCCTGATCCCGATCCAGGCGGGATGTTCTGCCCCACAGCGCCCAGGTGATGGCGTCCAGCAGGCTGCTCTTGCCCGCGCCGTTCGGCCCCACCAGGGCCGCCATATGCAGGCCGGTGAAATCCAGTTCCCCCTCGCGGTAGCTCAGGAAATTCTTCAGCTCCAGCCGCACCAGCTCCATGACGCCCTCCCATACGGATCCAGGAACGGGATCCCCATCGCCCCAGATCACGCCTCGGTTTCTCTTTTCATCAGCTGTTCCGCTGCGCGGAGCAAGCGAGCGCGCCGCTCCGGATCCGGCGGCGGATCCCGGGACTCCAGGTAGCGCTCCAGCAGCTCCAGCGGGGTGAGCCGCTCGACCTCGCCCAGAGCGATACGAGTGCGGCGGGATTCCTCCCTTTCCATCTGGATGGCGGAGACGTAGAACGCGCCCGCCTTCTCCAGCTCCTCCCGCAACCTGATCTCCCGCAGTCTTTCCACCTGCTCCGGGCGGATGTGCAGGCGCACCCGCACCACAGCCTCCCGAAGGGAGGGAGCGTCACGACGGATCTGGGCGATGGCCGCCATCTCGGGATCGGAGGCGCTCCGGAGATCGATCGACAGCGTGATGAACCGACGGGCTGGGAGCTCCACGAAACGCCATTGCGTCTCCCCTCGCCGCACCTCGACCCAGCAGAACCCTTTCGGCTCCCCCTCCTCCGTGAAATCCACCCGCTCCACGCTCCCGCTATATACGATGGGAGGGGAACCGCTGCCCACCGCCTGGTGCTTATGGATGTGGCCCAGGGCCACGTAGTCGATGGCCGGGTGCTGAAACATCGATGGGGGCAAGACCACATCGTGGCCGATCATCACCTGGCGTTCGGATCCATAGACAGCCCCTTCGACGGAGAAATGTCCCGCCACCATCGTCGGCAAAGCGGGATCGATCTCGGTCTCCAGCATGCGTTGCAGGAGAAGGTGGAGGGCTTCGCGGAGTTTGTAATCCAGTTCCTCCGCGGGAAGGTTCCGCCACGCCTCATCCTTCAGGAGCCGCGCCCGCACCGGGAACGGCATGGCGATCAGCTGGAGGAGGCCCCGACGGGTCCGGATCCGATGCACCGCCTCCCGGCGCCCGACCATCAGGCGCTCCCCTTCCCGCAACAGGGGCCGGAACTCCCCGAAGATGTCCAGAGGGGTGGCCCGCTTCTCCATCCCCGGCAGGTCATGGTTGCCCACCAGCAGAAACACCGGGATCCCGGCCTCCAGCAGGCGGCGGAGGCGGGCCGCGAACTCTCTCAAATAGGTCGGGGAGGGATCCCGGTTTTTGAAGGCATCGCCGCAGAAGAGCACCAGGTCAGCCTCCCCCTCGATCGCATGCTCCACCACGCGATCGAAGGCCTGCAGGAAATCGACCACCCGCCGGTTCAGGCCGGTCTGAGGATCGATCTGACCATAGGCCTCCATGCCGATGTGCAGATCCGCGAAGTGAAGCACCCGGATCGGTTCTCCGGCCATAACGGGCTACCTCTGACGGAGCGAATACAGGGCGTGTTCCGCTTTGAAGACCACGCGAGGAATGATGCGGTTGGGCTCAAGCTGGAAAGATGGGACGCCCCCTCCCGCCTTCTTCATGAAAGGGAACACCCGGCGGTGCGGTGTGGAGTGCGGTGCCTAGGCACCGCATTCCAGAAGGCCACTTTCAGATCCGTCCTCCTCGATGACGCCACCGACGCCAGCTCCAACGGAGGACCAGGAGGCTTCCCCAGATCCCAAACAGAATAAACGTCCATCGGACTCCCGCCAGGAAGGATCCCAGGATCGCCTCGAAACCGAGGCGGTTCCTCGTAGGGGCCGATCCAGTCCCCGGAACGGGCGTAGGGGTTGGGCCCGGGGTCGCCGTGGGAGGAAGCTCAACCCGAATCGTCGGGGTCAGAACCAGCGTGCCGGTCGGTTCCGGTTCAATGGTTGGAGCGATGGCAGCGGTCGGAGTCGGAGTGGGCTGGGCGTTCGCGACCCGATATCCCGGGAAGAGGAAATCCCGATGGCCCCCTCCTTGATCCCATACGCGAATCAGGATTACATACTCCCCATCCGGGAAAAGCCGGGTATCCCACGTGGCCAGCACCGTGGGCGCATCCGCGCGGACCGGGCGACCCTGCACCAGCCAGCGCCACTCTTTGGTGAAGTCATGGGCGTCCAGGATGGCCACATCGTATTTGGCGAAACTCGGATGGGTCGCGATCCCCACGATATCCACGGTGCCCCAGAGAGGCTGATTGCGCGGGGGCGAAATCACCTGGGCCTGGAAATCACCCTGGGCCCGGGCCCGATCGAGCCCCCACAACCCCAGGAGGCCGATGAGCATCAGCCCGATCCCCCATCGTGCCGCCTTCTGGAGTGCGGTGCCTAGACACCGCATTCCAGCGCTCTTCCTGCTCCGGATCGCGATCGGATCGGGCTTCTCTGACATCGGGTCCTTCCCCTTTATCCGTGGAGCCCGCAGGTGGCACAGTGATGCGAGGAACAGGCCGCGCACCCGGTGGAGCCGACCACCATCTTCCCATCGCTGATGGCCGCGAAAAGAGAAATCAGACGGCCCGTCCGGGGGCTGCCACACTCCGTGCAGGGGGCCGGATCATCCGCCTGGGCGATCCCGCGCAGGAGCTCAAACTTCGCGCCGCAATCCCGACAGAGATATTCATAAATCGGCATGCCGAACGCCTCCCGAATCCGTTTGTCCGATTCCACTTGGAACCCGGCCACCATTTTAACCCGAACCTGGAACGAAACTGCCCGTCCTTCCCCCCACACCCCTGATCGGTTCAGCGCTCAGGCGCGCGGGGATGGGGCGGGCTCTTCCACGTGAGCCGTCGAGGGGTTGATGAGCCCCAGCGCCCGGCCGACCCGCTCAAAGATCTCCAGGCCGCGCTCCAGCTGCTCATCGGTGTGGGTGGCCATATAGGAGGTGCGCAGGAGCTGTTTCCCGGGGGGGACCGCAGGCCCCACCACGCAGTTCACGTAGACGCCCTCCTCGAATAGGGCCTTCCAGGCCAGGGCGGTCCGGATATCATCGCCGATGATGATCGGGACGATGGGGGTCTGACTGGGCCCGATATCGAAGCCCAGGCGCCGGAGCTCATAGCGCATTTTGGCGCCGATCTCGTTCACCCGCCGGATCCGCTCCGGCTCCTCCAGCATGATCTCAAGTGCCGCCAGCACGGCGGCCACATTGGGGGCAGGCAGGCTGGCACTGAAAATCAGGGAGCGGGCGTGATGCTGGATGTAATGGATCACTGGCTCATCCCCGGCGATGAAGCCGCCGATGGAGGCGAAGGATTTGCTGAAAGTGCCCATAATGAGATCCACCTGCTCCGTGAGCCCGAAATGGGCCGCTGTCCCCCGCCCGTTGGGGCCAAGCACTCCCAGGGAATGGGCATCGTCGACCATCAGCCGCGCCCCATGCTTGCGGCAGACCTCCACCAGCTGCGGCAGGGGGGCAATATCGCCGCCCATCGAATAGACGCCATCCACCACCACCAGTTTGCCAGCCTCCGGGGGCAGGGCGGCCAGCTGTCGCTCCAGGGCGGCGATGTCATTGTGGGAGAACCGTTTGGTGATCCCCATGGACATCCGGGCGCCGTCCACAATGCTGGCGTGATCCTCCTTGTCCAGGATCACGTAATCCCCCCGCCCGACTAACGCGGAGATCGTCCCCAGGTTGGTCTGGTAGCCGGTGGAGAACACCAGCGCCGCCTCCTTTCCGACGAAGGCCGCCAGGCGCTCCTCGAGCTCCCGATGCAGACGCAGCGTTCCGTTCAGGAAGCGAGAGCCAGTGCATGAGGTTCCATACCGCCTCAACGCGTCGATGGCCGCCTCTTTGACCTTCGGGTGGGTGGTCAATCCGAGGTAGTTGTTGGATCCGAACATCAGGATGCGGCGCCCCTGGTAGATCACCTCGGTCCCCTCGGTGTCATCCAGGGGGATAAAATATGGGTAGAAGCCGGCCGCCATCGCCTCTTTGGCCGTGGTGAACCTATAGCACTTCCCAAAGATATCCATCGCTCCCTCCATCCGGGTTCTCCGGTTCATGGCGCCCACCATCGGGATGAACGTTGATCGGGCATTCGGAAGAGGCAGGATACGCTTTCCCCACTCCCCGCGGCTCACAGGGAACCCGGGGCATATCCATGTAGGGCGGGTCTCCCATCCCGCGCGGGTTTTACACCCTTTCATTGTAGGGAGAGCGCTCTTGAAGTCAATCCCCGCGGCCTGTTTCGGAACGCGTCCTCATCCGGTTCACCGCCGGGGAGGGACGCAAGAGCCCGTCGCCCGATTGGAGCCGCTCACCGGGGCCGCTTCAGCGGCGAAAAAAGCCTGGCTTACGCACTTCACGAGGGATGATGCCGTTTTTGGCGTAGCGCAGGCGGTTCGCCGGCATTGTGCAGGCCCCCTCGCGGGGGCTCGGCGCGGCGTGGGGCAACTGCGAGCAGTTGCCCCGCGATATCCGTTGCGGGTCGCAGGCCAGGATTTGCCTCCCTCTCCGCCTCTCGGTTAGGATGATGAGGTAAACGATGGGGAGCACGCGCGGAGGAAAGACGCCGCAGCGTTGCGCCCGGATGGCTGCTCCCCGGACTTCCGGTTGGGGATGAGGCCGGATGCGCGGATTGCTGGATCTATCCCTGGAGGAGCTCACGGAGCTCGTAACGAGCTGGGGGGAGCCCCCTTACCGGGCCCGCCAGATCTGGGGCTGGGTCTACCGGCGTGGCGCCGCCACCTTTGAGGCGATGACCGACCTGCCCAAAGCCCTGCGCGCCCGGCTCACGGAGACCTTCACGCTCCAGACCCTGCGCCCGCTGGCCGAACGGGTCTCCCAAGATGGGTGGACCCGGAAGTGGCTCTTCGCGCTGCCGGATGGAACCGAGGTGGAGGCGGTCCTGATGGAATACACGGACCGGCGCACCGCCTGTGTCTCGACCCAGGCCGGTTGCGCGATGGGTTGCCCCTTCTGCGCCACCGGGCAGATGGGCCTGTTGCGCAACCTCACCCCCGGCGAGATCGTGGAGCAGGTCCTCTGGATCGCCCGCTGGCTGGCCGCTCACGGCGAGCGATTGACCCATGTCGTGTTCATGGGGATGGGCGAGCCTTTCGCCAACTACGCCAGCACTGCGAAAGCGCTGCGCCTGCTGATCCATCCGGACGGCCTTCATCTAGGCCAGCGCCGGATCACCGTTTCCACAGTGGGGATCGTCCCGGGCATCCGGCGGTTTGCGCGGGAAGGATGGCAGATCAACCTGGCCATCTCCCTGCACGCCGCCACCGATGAGCTGCGCAATCGACTGGTTCCCATCAACCGTGTTTATCCCCTTCGCGCATTGATGGAGGCGGTCCGCGATTACATCGAGCGAACCCGCCGACGGGTCACGTTCGAGTGGGTGATGATCCGCGGGGTCAACGACACGCCGGAACAGGCTGAGGCGCTGGTGGAATGGATCCGGGGGATGCTGGCGCATGTGAACCTGATCCCTCTGAATCCCACCCCGGGGTTCCCGGGGGAAGCCTCCCCGCCGGAGCGCGTGGAGGCTTTCCGACGCGTCCTGGAAAAGGCGGGGATCCCCTGCACCGTCCGCGTGCGACGGGGAATCGATGTGGCGGCGGGCTGCGGCCAGCTGCGGGCGGAGATCCGCGGGCGCCGTCCGCAGATCGCTGGCCCCCTTCTCCGGGAGGTGCCCGCATGAAGGAGGTCCGGATCGCGCCTTCGATCCTCTCGGCCGATTTGGCCTGCCTGGCCCGGGCGGTGGCGGAAGTGGTCGAGGCGGGGGCAGACTGGATCCACGTGGACGTGATGGACGGTCACTTCGTCCCGAACCTGACGTTCGGGATGCCGATCGTCGCGGCGCTGCGCCGCGTCACCCGGCTTCCCCTGGATGTGCATTTGATGATCGAAGCGCCGGAGCGTTACCTCGAGGCGTTCGCCCGCGCAGGGGCCGATCGCCTGATTGTGCACGTCGAGGCCTGCCCTCACCTGCACCGGGTGATCCAGGGGATTCGAGGGCTGGGCCTGCGGGCCGGCGTGGCGCTGAACCCGGCCACGCCCCTGAGCGCGCTCGAGGAGATCCTGCCCGATGTTGACCAGGTGCTGATCATGACCGTCAACCCCGGATTTGGCGGTCAGGCTTTCATCGAGCGCATGCTGGAAAAGGTGCGCCGGGCCCGGAGGATGATCGACGCCCTCGGCCGACCCATCGAACTGGAGGTGGACGGCGGGGTGGGGCCGGAGAACGCCCCGGCCCTGGTGGAAGCAGGCGCCACGGTGCTGGTCGCCGGGGCCTCGATCTTCGACGCTCCGGAAGGGCCCGCGGAAGCCCTCCGGCGCCTTCGAGAAGCGACCCAGCGCGTCCACGCTGGATGACCCGGTTCCGGGCGGAAGGCCTCTCTCCAGAACCCGGATCCCCTCGGCCGGGAGAGGACCATGGGGCTTTATGGCGCGATCGAAGCGGGCGGCACGAAATTCCTCTGCGCTGTCGGAACGGGGCCGGAGGATCTGCGAGCGGTGACCCGCATCCCGACCACGACGCCGGAAGAGACGATGGGGCGCGTGGTGGCCTTCTTCCAGGCTTTCGGGCATGAGCTTCGGGCGATCGGGGTTGGCGCTTTCGGCCCCCTCGATCTGAACCCCCGTTCCCCCACCTTCGGCACCATCCCCGCCACCCCCAAGCCGGGATGGTCCGGGGTGAATCTCTTAAAGCCCCTTCAGGAAGCCCTGCGTGTCCCCGTCTACCTGGAAACGGATGTGAACGCCGCCGCTGTCGGAGAAGGGCGATGGGGCGCGGCCCGGGGCCTGAAAACCTTCGTGTATCTGACCGTGGGGACGGGCATCGGAGGCGGCGCAGTGGTCGAGGGGCAGCTGCTGCATGGCGCGCTCCACCCGGAAATGGGGCATATCCGCATCCCGCACGACTGGGGGCGGGATCCCTTCCCCGGGGTCTGTCCGTTCCATGGGGATTGTCTGGAGGGGCTGGCCTCCGGGCCGGCGCTGGAGGCCCGATGGGGGCGACCTCCGGAATCCCTGCCCTGGGATGATCCCGCGTGGGATCTGGAGGCGGAGTATCTGGCCCTGGGCCTGCACAACATCCTCTGCGTCCTGGCCCCGGAGCGGATCATCCTGGGGGGTGGCGTGATGGAGAACCGGAGCCTGTTCCCCCGGATCCGGCAACGGGTCAGGGAGCTGTTAAATCGCTATCTCCCGATCCCGGCGTTGCAGGGAGACCTCGGGGATTACATCGTGCCTCCGGCGCTGGGCGAGCGCGCGGGGTTGCTCGGAGCGCTCGCCCTCGCCATGAGCGAGGGGGAGCCCTGATTTCTCCCCTCGGTGACGCTTTCACGAGGCCATGGCCCTCCCCCCAGCCAGGCTCCGGTCCTTACAATCCCTCGGGCCCTGTCAGCCGGCAACCCCAGATCGAGATCTCCTGGCCAGTGGGGCGAAAGCCGAAGCGCCGATAGAGGGCCTGGGAGATCCGATTCTCGATCTGGGTGTTCAGCGTGATCGGATACGCCCCCAGATCGATCAGATAGCGCAGGCTCTCGGCCAGCAACCGCGCCCCGATGGCCCGCCCCTGGTGCGCCGGGTGAACCGCCAGACGAACGATGTGCCCATGCATGCCATAGAGATCCGTGAACGCATACCCGATGATCTCGCCCTCTTCCTCCGCCACGATGAAATGGGGCACCTGACGCCACGCCCGGGTCAGGATCGTCGGACCATACCACCACATCGGCTCGAAGGCCCGCCGGTCCACTTCCGCAATCCGCGGGATGTCCGTCAGAGCCGCCCGCCGGATGTGAGCTGGGATCGCCGGGATCTCCGGGATCCGCCAGTCATCCTTCCGAAGGGTGATCACCACCGTCCGACGGGCAAAGCCCACCGCCTGATAGACAGACTCCAGCCATTCCCCGTAGGCCATCCCGACCACCTGTTCGGCACCCTGACGGGCCAGCGCGCGCGCGAAATGTGGCCAGAGCTGCCGGAACAGCGCCACGGGGTCCTCCCCATCGGCCACCGCAACGCCTCGCAGCCACGCCACGGGGCTATCGACCTGAACCCCCAGCCAGAAGGCGACGATCTGCCCCATCCGCTCCACCACCCACGCGGTGGGCGCCTCCAGCCACTCTTCCAGGGACCACCAATCCAGGGCCAGCTGCGTCCGTCGATGTCCTCGAATGAGCTGGAGGATGGCGGTTCGATCCGCCCGGGTGGCCGGGCGAGCCAGCGCCCGCAAGGATCACCTCCACGCTTGTGCGAGACCCAGTTCCTGTGGATCCGACCGCTCGCCAAAGGCGCCCTCTCCATGCCCGGGCGGATCGTTCTCCACCCGGAGGCCTGAGGGCCGGGCGTAGCGCTCCCGGCGCTCTGCTTCGATTGCTCGATCTCGGCCACGAATTCGCAGGTCGAGCCCTCCATCGCCGAACAGATCCGTTCGCGAACCCGCACCGGGCGCTGAAAAGCGACCTCCAGGAATCCCGCGACGTGGCCAGCGAGGGGGTGGCAGATCGGCTTCTTTTGCGGCCTCAGGCCCTCCGCAAGGACCGATCCCTCCACCTCGATCACAAGGGCGGGCGCTTCCCGCCGCCATCGGGCCCGCCCCCGGTTCGCGGCTTCGAAGGCGATCCGGGCGGCCTCCAGCAGATCCTCCCCTTGAAGCCCTGAGCGCTGAAGGAGCCGAGCGCCCCGGAGCCCGGCCTGTCGTCCGGCCTGATACAGAACTCCTCCGACGCCCAGCCCGGCCCGATCGATCCGCACGGATTCCCGCCGGATGGTCTCAACCTCCCGGCCGCCCACGAGGATACCGGATGCGCCACCTCCTCCTCCCGCTCCCTGGTATACTTAGGTTACCGGAGTCATGCAACCGGTGGTTGCTTGGCGTCCGGTGGAGCCTTTGCGGGGCCAGGGCGGCTTCAAAAGCCTTCCCCGGGAGGCCAGCGGCGTAGAGGAGGATGTTCCCCGCTGGTTCTGGGGGAAGGACCCCCGGCCTTCCCAAACGGAGCCGGACCGTGCATGCCCTGTTCCCAATCATCAAAAACGGTGTTTTTATGGATGAGCGCTCGACGTTCTCCGGCAGGATCCCTGGAAGACGAGCGAAGGCTGGTGGAGCGGGCCCGGCGGGATCCCGAGGCCTTCGGAGAGCTGTATCTTCGCTACGTCCGCTCGATTTACAACTACATCTTTTATCGGACCGGCGATCCCGAGGAAGCGGAGGATCTGACCAGCCGGGTCTTCCTGCAGGCGCTGCAGCATCTGCCCCGGTTCCGGGAAAGAGGCCTCCCCTTCGCGGCATGGTTGTTTCGCATCGCCCATAACCTGGTGGCCAACTGGCATCGGGATCGCCAGCGCCATCCCGTTTTCCCCCTCTCGGAGAACGGACACGAGCGGAGCGCCGAACGGGTGGAAGCCGCCCTGGAACGCCAGGAGGAACGGGAACAGCTGCTGAAGGCCATCCGACGCCTGCCGCCGGACCGGCAGCAGTTGCTGATCCTGAAGTTCGTGGAGGGGCTTTCCAACGCGGAAATCGCCCGGATCATGGGGCGAACCGAAGGGGCGATCCGGGTGCTGTATCATCGCACGCTGGAAGCGCTCCGAAAGGAGCTGACCCGGGAACGTTAGGCCATCGCAAGATCACGCCTTTCGATCGCGCTGGCCGGGTCGCTTTTCAGACACCCTCTTCCCAATGGACCGGTCATCCCCATAGAACTCTACCGGAGGATCCCATGCCGGATCTGGCCTGCTGGCTGGAGCTTCACGCCGCGCGGTTGCGGCAGGGATTTCGAGGAGAAGCGGCTTACCCGCTGCCTCCCCTGGCGTTTTCCCCTCCGGAGCGGGAGCTGTTCCAGCTCGCCGAGCGGCTGGCGGAAGCCCTGCGCCCGGTGGAGCCCCGACCGGTCTGGGTGGCCTCTCTCTATGAGCGCCTGATGGGAGAGGCCGATCGGCGGCACCGGATTCCGGACCCATCTCCATTGCGCTCCAGGTGGTGGCTGGGGGTGATGGTGGGCACCGCAGCCCTGGGCGTATGGGCCTATCGCCGGCTTCACGCCGCGCGGCCCTGACGGGATCTTCTCCCTTCATCCCCGTGGCCCGATGGACTACGGCGATCCCTTTTTCTCGCCCTCTCCCCATCAAGAGGGGTGGGGAGCGGAAACCCCGGACAGGAGGACGGAAATGTATAGCCGGATCGCGGGGTGGGGAATGGCGGTTCCCCAGCGGGTGTTAACCAGCCGGGAGCTGGCTCAGCAGTTGCACACCACCGAGGAATGGATCCTCACGCGAACAGGGATCCGGGAGCGGCGGGTGGCGGGGCCGGGCGAGACCATGTCGGACCTCTCGGTGGCCGCGGCCCGGGAGGCGATGGCCCGCGCGGGCATCCTTCCTCAGGATCTCGATCTGATCATTGTGGCGACCTCCACTCCAGATTATGTGATCCCTCCGGTCTCATCCATCATTCAGCATAAACTGAACGCCCGCTGTGGGGCCTTCACCCTGGGCGCCGGGTGCACCGGCTTCATGTATGGCCTGGCGGTGGCCCACGCCTTCATCGCCGCCGGGCTGATGCGCAACATCCTGGTCATCGGCGCGGAGATCATCAGCCGCAACATCGACTGGTCCGATCGGAACACCGCGGTGCTGTTCGGAGATGGGGCCGGGGCGATGGTCCTGCAGGCCAGTGAACTGCCCACCGGGGTGCTCTCCTTCGTTCTCGGATCCGATGGCTCGGGGGCGGAGCACCTGATCGTGCCCGGCATCTCCACCAACCACGTCATCACCGAGGAGACCATCCGGCGGAAGGGCCATCTGCTGCGCATGAACGGGCGGGAGGTGTTCAAATTCGCCACCCGGGTGCTGGGCAGGGTCGCCATCGAGGCCATCGCCCGCAGCGGTCTGGCCCCTGATGAGATCGACCTGATGATCCCCCACCAGGCCAACGAGCGCATCATCGAAGCGGCCTGCCGCGAGCTGGGGTTCCCGATGGAGAAAGTCTTCCTCAACCTGGATCGCTACGGGAACACCTCGGCGGCTTCGATCCCGATCGCCTTCGCGGAAGCCATGGCCCAGGGCCGCATCCGGGAGGGAGACAACCTCCTCCTCATCGGCTTCGGGGCCGGCCTGACATGGGCGGGGGCGGTGGTCCGTTATGGCGTGCGGCCGGAGGACCGACCGATCGCGGTGGAGAACTGGCCGGTGCGGCTGCCGGTCTCGCTCCCCGACCTCAACCGGCTGGAGCCGGTGCGCCAGGCCAAGGTGATGGCCCTGCGGGCCCGCCGCCAGATCCTGCAGACGGCGATGAGCCTCCTGTTGCCGTTCTATGCCCGAGCGCGGCGGCGACGGTGAACGCTGGCAAACAGCCAGTGCTGATCTCCTCACACGAACACCGGGGGCAGGCGCTGAATACCTGCCCCCGGTTTTTTAGAGAGTGTCTGAAAATTTAGCCTGGTGAACTATGCGCATGAAGGCGAGCCAAGCGTCTGACCATCAGGTGTATCCTGGCCGCATAAATCATCGCCTCACTGGTTTCGGGTAGGAACTCATAATCCTTGCTTAATCGACGATACTTACCCAACCAAGCAAAGGTGCGTTCAACCATCCAACGATGAGGGAGCCCATGGAACCCCTTGCTCTTCCCCGGACGGCGCACAATTTCAATCGAACAGCCACCATGTCGCTGGGCCCATTCCACCAGCGAGACGGTGTAGCCTCCATCGGCCCATATCCGGCGCAGCCGGGGCAACACCCCCCGGGCCTTCTCCAGAACCCGCCGGGCGCCCTCCCGATCCGGGATATCGGAGTGCGGTGCCTAGGCACCGCACTCCAACCACCACAACCAGGACCAGGCCCAGCGTGTCAACCAGCAAATGCCGCTTCCGTCCTTTCACCTTCTTGCCGGCGTCATAGCCTCGAGGCCCCCTTTTTCCGTCGTCTTGACCGATGGGCGATCCAGAATGGCGGCTTCCGGCTCTTACTGGCGACCTGATGCCACCCGGACTTAACGACGCAGGGCGTCATGAATCCGTTGTTAGATGCCATCCCGCCGCCATTGTGCGGTGCCTAGGCACCGCACTCCAACCGTTTGCCAAGGTGGGAAGCCGTGGGGGAGCATCCGCCACGCGCCGCCGGTGCGCAGGACGTATCAGAATCTCGCGATAGGAATGCACCCGAGGCCTTCCCCGCGGGTGGAGGGCTGAGGCAGGAGCGGCTCAATGATCCGCCACGCCGCATCCGAGAGATCCGTGGGATAGGGTTTGCGTGCCCTTTGGGCCATCATAACTGGAAGTTTATTGGATGCCTTCGCTTCAGTTAAATATTCAGACACCCTCTTAGGAGTTACGCAGTTGAGGCGAAATCCAACCCCTGTAATGGACATATATGGAGGTGATGATGAATTACCCGCCATATATTGGGGGACACACCTGCCAACTGCGTAAGTCCTAACCCTATGCTTCAGCAACACTCAAGAGGGAGACGACCGCGGCTTCTGCACCTCGCCCTCACAAAGATGGAGGAGTCCATCAACGATTGCTCCTTAATGGTAATCTGATATAAACCTGCGTTCCCCATAGCAATATGATCAAAATGGTTGTCACCACTCTGTCTATCCAGATGCGGTGATAATCAGAAGGCAGATTGCTCACCACGTGGATTAGAGACAAAGCCACAAACAGGAAGCCGAAATTTGTAACCATGAAAGCGATCGGCAGATTTTCTCGGGTGTCTCGTTCTCGTAACAATCGGAGGGAGAAGATCCCCATGCTGATTCCCGTCAGCCAAGCACCAGCCAAGTAGGCGTGGGTAGGGTTTTTGAAGAAATCATTGAGATACCGTTCCCATGTTCCAGGCGGAGGGGCAACCTGTTCCCATTGATCCCAGGGGGCGAGCACGCGCATCACCGTTAGGACGAAATACCAGAAGAGGAAGTACCAACTGATACCAGCTGACAGCAACCATAAGGGGGTCCATCGTGTTTTCCATGCCCAGTTCTTGTGATAAACGATCGCCCCTGCAATTACGATCCCTACCACTAACAGTAATATTGTTAGCAGTTGATAAGATTGCTGGACGATCATGTCTCCTTTTCCCTTCTTAAGGATAGCCTACTCGATTTTGGGCAGTGTGCATCGGGCAGCAGTAGAGCAGCTACCCGATGCACACTATTTTTCATCGAAGCTAATGATTAGGGGATAGAAACGTGGTCTGCTTTACATAATCAGGCCCTCCTGCAACATCTACAGCAGTAGTCCCCAAACATAACCTGGCTTCCTGCCAGCTATACGCGTAGCCATTTAAATTACCACCGTATGCGGCCATGAAAGTCAAGTAGACCCGCGCTGAGGTTGTAGTCCAGCGCAGTCCATCCGGATTGCGGGAATACCATTCGTACGATTGCCAGAACCAGAAGACCCAATCTGGGTCGCTGGGATCATTGTCACAAAGTGGGCTATTCCAATACGAGGATGCGAAGGTTGTGCCCGGAGGGTATCCCCAGGTTCAGATATTTTCAATATACTGGCGCCACAATTCCCCTTGAATTGCCAGGAAGGCTTCCTTTATTATTGCCAGCCTCGATTGGAGAGATTCGCGGCGAACAAATTCCAGCCAATGATGAGGCTGGGTGCCCGCTTTTAGAGCTAACAATACACCTACCTCCTGTTTCTGTCTCTCATCAAGGCGATTCCAGATCTTCTCTACCTGCGGCACGCTCAATTGCTCTTTAAAGGCAGATTCAACAAAGCGCTCTAATTCTCTCTCCGTCCACTGCTCTGGCGAAAGCGAATCCGTTGACTCTATCAGGACTGCTGCTTTGCTCGTTCGTGCGCTAATCACAAGCAGCACCACAGATAGTAAGCTGGTAAAGAGCAACTTGACCTGCATATTTCACACCTCCTATCTGAGATCCTCCCCGGCCTTTAGCCGGTGGTATCTTCACGATAACCAATTCCGTGCCCGCTGTCTACTGTAGAAATTACCAGGTTCGGACCTGTAGATTCCTACAGGTCACAGGAACCCGTGCTCCTTCGCCCAGAGCACGGCCTCCAGCCGCGAGACCACCCCCAATTTCTGCAAAATGTTCCCTACGTGGAAATCCACTGTCCGGACAGTCAGGCCGAGCTCCCGAGCGATCTCTTTGTTGCTTAACCCCTGGGCCATCCACTTCAACACCTCCCGTTCCCGCTCCGTGAGCTGGCTCCAGCGGGCCTCGGTCTCCCGGTAGCGTTGGATCCGCTGGATCTGAGACGCGGTCCAGAGGGATTCGCCACGGGCCACCTGTTGGATGGCCGAGGCGATATGCTCGAGGGGTTCTTCTTTGAGGAGGTAGCCGCAGGCTCCGGCCTCCCACATTTCGGCCAGGTAGCGGTCGCAGTCGTAAGCACTGAGGGCCAGCACGTGCACAGGCAGGCCCCGGCGTTGGATCTCCTGGGCCACCGCCGGCCCCGAGAGGCCCGGCAGCCGGCAATCCAGCACCGCCACATCGGGCTGAAGGGCCAGAATCTTCTCCAGGGCCTCTTCCCCATTTTCGGCCTCGGCGACCACGGCGATATCGGGCTGCCGGTCCAGCAGGACCCGCAGCCCGAGCCGCAGGGGGGGATGGTCATCGGCGAGAAGGACACGAACGGCCTGGGTCATAGCTCCTCCCTCCACCCCCCAGGTGACGGTCACCTCGAAGGTGACCGTCACCTGGTGTCACTTGGTCAGCAAATCCTCCAACTCCTACGCGGCGTCCACCAGACGGCCCCGACGGCGGGTCAGGCTGAAGTTCTCCCACTGGGTGTCCCCGTGAAGGTCGTTCAGGAACCAGCATAGTGCCTGAATCTGGGGCTCGCTGTTCACCATGCTCAGGGCTGAGCTCAACCAGCCTCGAGGGTAGTTCTGAGCCGGCGGGACGCCTACCGCCGGAATGAAGGTGTTGGCCGAGGTGATGTAAACGGGAAGCCCCCGGGTGGATGGATAGGCATTGATGATGTCCAGCCACTCCCGATAGATACGGAAGCCCGCCTGAGCGTCCCTCTATTCCGGCCGCGGGAGGTCGATTCGAGGTTCTAAGTGACCTCGCCCGCCCAGTTCATGGGCCTCGGGCCGGCCTGGAGCCTGAACAGCGAAGCCATCCGGGGCCACGAGGGGAATCCCAGGCGCCGCTTTCAATCGCGCCGTCTCGTCGATATATCGCACCAAGGTGTTCATGCAGTTGAGCCAAGGCACATCCAGCCGGTAAGGATAAACGCCGTTCTGGTCTATGTTCCAAGGCCGGACCGGTCCCACCAACACCCGGACGTGGGGGTTTGCAGCCCGGATCACCTGGACGCCGTTATCGGTGTGAAGGATTGGCTCGCCGTAGCCGTTGAAGATGCGGGCTACCACTCGGGGGTCACCGGACGGTCTGGGGCCATCGCGTTCTGATCCAGGCCGTTGTAGCTGCTACCCAGGATATAGGGGAAGGACCAGCCCCAGTTTGGTCGGAAGGGGAGGGGGAGTGGGAGGTAGCGGCTCGCCGACCCTCATCCGTCCCCGTTCCTGACAGCCGATGTGGCAGCTGTGATAGAAGACGATTTCCACAGGGCCGGTGGGAAGGGTGAAGCAAAAGGTCCAGGTCCACTGCTTGCCCAAGCCCGCCTTCCAGGTTTTCAGATAAATCGGAGCGCCGTTGACCGTTAAGAGGACATAGGCCCAGGGGGTGTGATCGGTGACGTGGAGGCGGACTTCGTCGCCGGGGCGGGCGAAAGGCGGGTCCAGCTGCATGCGGGGGGCCAGCAGGGCGGGAAGTAAGGGGCCGTCTCCCTCCAGCACAACGATTATGTAGCCGGAAATCGGGAGCAGGGCGCCAGCGATCGACACCAGCACCAATCCCAGAAGCCACCCCCAACGGCGTAGCCATCCCCCTACGGTCGCGAGGGCATGATCGGCAGGACGAATCGCACGCATGTCCCTGTTTCTCCCTCCGTTCGGCTGATGATCTCCAGACGGCTCCCGTGACGGCGCAGGATTTCCTCCACCAGCGCTAAGCCCAACCCGCTCCCCTCCACCTCCTGCTTGGCCGCCCGATAGAACCGACGGGTGATGTATGGCAGGTGTTCCGCCGGGATGCCCGGCCCGGTGTCCTGAACCGCGCAAAGGACCCCCTCTTCTGTCCGTCGAAGGACGATGGTGGCGCGATCGCCCGGACGGCAGTGCTTGAGGACGTTATCCAGCAGGTTCAGGAAGACCTGCAGCAGCCAGTCCGGGTCTCCCCAGACCGTGGGGAGTGGGGAGTCGGCCTCCAGGGCGAAGCGAATGTTCCGTTTCTCCGCCCGACTGGTCAGGGACAGGAGGGCCTGCTCCGCCAGGTCCACCAGGTGGATCGGGCGCCAATCGATTTCGGGAGAGGCCTCCAGGCGACCCAATTCCAGCATCAGGTGGATCATGCGGGCCAGCCTCTGAGCCTCCGCCCGAAGCAGCTGCAGGGATTGCGCTTTGGTCTCTTCGGGGATGTCGGGGAGGGAGAGGATCTCCAGGTGGGTGAGGATGGCGCCCACGGGGGTGCGCAATTCGTGGGAGAGGCCAGCAAAAAGTTGGGTTCGGGCTTCCTCGGCTTCGTACTGGGAAGTGACATCCAGCAGGAAGAGGTAATCCCACCGTCGGCCCGACATCAGCCACCAGCGGACGGCCCGGCCGGAGGGGAGGGGGAGGACCCGGTAGCGGCCCTCAGGGGCCCGGCCCCGCCGGACATCGGCGCGGTCGTCATCCAGAAGGAAATCCCACTCCACAGCGGGGATCGAACCGGAAGAGGTCCTCAGCTCCAACAGGCGGCGGGCGTACTCGTTGGCGTAGACGTATCGCTCAGCGCTCTCTAAGACGATCCATCCGAAGGGGGCGTGCTCCAGGACGGCGTTGAGGATGGCGTCAACGAAGGTTTCCGCCGCGCGCCGCCCCGCGCGACAGCGGTCCAGCCAGAGAGCCATGAGGATGAGGGCGACGAGGATCAGCAGCAAGGCCAGAAGGAGCTCGCGCAGGGGAAGAACCAGCACGCTTCCAGCTCCAGGTTGAGGTGCCCATCATCGCTGGAGGCCATTGGAACAGGGGTTAGTATATTGAAAGGGGCAGAGAGGAGCAAGTCCGCCCCGTATCCGGTGTGGCCTGATCATACCGGTTCGTGGTGGACCGCCAGGGCCACCATCCACCCCAACCTCGAGGGGAGAGCAAACCCACCAAACGAGCGACCGATGGTGAACGGACAAGTTCCACCAGAAGATGGTTACGTCCTGGCCAATCACTCCGGGCCTCAGCAATTCAAGTCGAGCCGTCGATGCTTCTCGGAAGTCATTGTGGCAACACGGCACGGGATGAGGATTATCCCGGGTTGAGATTAGGAGGTGTAGTCGTTCGGCGGCCAGGTAGGCCTCGGCCAGCGCATGGGCCGCCTCTGTATATATGGCCCGCAGCCGCTCCTGATGGGGGATGAGCCAGAGCTCATACGGGGTGCCCGGCAGCAGGGCGACCGCTCGGCGAGGCGTCGAGCGAGCGCCTCCAGGGCCTCTAAATGGAGAGGCTGTTTCGTCAGCCACCGCCGCACGGTTTCTTCAAAGACCTCGACGTCCACCCGAACGGTGTCCGCGGGATCAAAACAAAGGGCCTCACCGGCGGTGGCGAAATGGCGGAACGGCCCGCGGGGAGACATGTAGGGTTCCAAGCTCTGGCGCAACCACGAGAACAGCCGTTGGAAAATGCCTTTCGATTCCTCCGGATCCCGGTCGGGCCAAAGATTCTCTAGGATCCGCTCCCGCGGGAGCCACCGTACGCCCGAGCGCGGCGGCGACGGTGAACGCTGGCAAACAGCCAGTGCTGATCTCCTCACACGAACACCGGGGGCAGGCGCTGGATACCTGCCCCCGGTTTTTTATGCCTGAGCCGCCCTCCCAACCTTCAGGCTGCGGGGTGGGTATATAGGGTGGAAAAATCTTTCCACGGGAGGTGTGCGATGCGTGGGCTATCTCTGTTGCGATTCCGAAGGCTCCTCCTGAGCTTGGGAATATTGGGGGCCCTGCTCGGGCTGGGGGCGGCCCCGACGCCGGAGGCCCCGCCCTCCGAGGGGGTGCAGGTCCCCGTGGTCTTAGATGGCGTGCGCTACGAGCCGGAGGAGTTCAATCGGATGGAGGCAGACCTCCGCCGACGCGGGATCGTTCTCTGCTTCACAGTAGCCCGAGATGGAACGTTGCATGCGTTCTCCAGCTATTTGCCGGGGTGCCACGAATTCCTCGAGAGGGAATGGAGATTGTCAGGGCCGCTGGTTTATCCACCGCCGGTCTATCCTCTCCGTATTCGAACGGGAGAGGGGAAGGTTAAGGGGGTTGGAGTTTGGGTTGAGCCGATCATAGGGCCTTCTTCATCGGATAGCTAAGGTGCAGCTTTTGAGATCCCTGGGGGCTGGACGGCACCGGATTTGCGAGTGTTTAACTGGAACGATCGGGCCTCTTCCCTCTACGCCCAGCCTTAGTGCAGGGGATGGACGAGCGCGAGGCGATCGAGCGGTGGCGGAGGGGTGATCCGGAGGGGATGGCGGCGCTGGTGCGCTGGTATCAGGGCCGCGCCCTCCGGATTGCTGCTCTCATCCTGCCAGACCCGATGCAGGCGGAGGATGCTGTCCAGGCGGCCTTCATCCGCGCCTGGATGAAACGGAAATCTTTTCATCCTGATGCCCCGTTCTGGCCGTGGTTCCGCCGCCTGGTGGCGAACGAGGCATGGCGCCTGGCCCGCCGAGAGGGTCGGGAGGCACCGGCGGAATCCGGCCCGGTGGAGGAGGGTGGCCCGGATCCCGCATCAGACCCGGCGGATGGCTGGGCTCAAAGGGAAACCCTGGAGCGGCTGGTCCAGGCCCTGGAGGCCCTCTCGCCGATGCAACGGGCCGTTCTGACCCTTCGCTACTATGAGGCGATGAGCGAGGCGGAGATCGCGGAGACGTTGGGCTGTGCGATCGGCACGGTGAAGTGGCATCTGTATCAGGCAAGAGAACGGCTGCGCGCCTGGCTGAAGACGGGAGAAGAATGATGAGCGGGTTCCCCTGCACGCCGGAGGAAGAGCAGCAGTTGCAAGAGGCCCTGGATCGGCTGGCCCGGATGCGGATCCCGGAGGAGCGGGATTTGTGGCCAGCCCTCCAGGCCCAGCTGTTCACGCCCCACCGCCGTGGTTGGCGATGGGTGGTCCAGAGGAATTGGGCCTGGATGGCGGCTGGGCTGCTGTTGGCGCTGGCCCTTATCGGGATGACGGTCGCCCCCAGGCTGTGGGAGGCCTTCTTCCTCACCCAACCTCTGGAGCGGGATCGAAAGCTCCGAATCCTTTCCCTGACCCAGACCCGGGGGGGCGTGACGGTGACCATCGAACGAGCTTATGCGGACGCCAACCGCATCCTGATCAGTTACCGGGTCCGCGGGCTCCCGGAATCCCCCGCCGCTCACTGGATCCCCGTCCTGACCTTGGAGGACACGTCCGGGCGCCCGATCCCGAGCTTGATCGGGGAAGGCCTGGTAGGAGCCTCGGAGGTCCTCGGGCTGTCGCTCCCACCCGGGGGACTGGCCGGCGTGGTCGGTTTTGACCCCTGGGCGTTGCCGGGCTGGCCCATCCACCGACCGGAATCCCTCTCCTTGCGGTTGCACGTGGTATTCCAGGCGATTCCCTACCCCGCTCCAACGCCGGGCATCCGTTGGACGCAGATCCATCCCGAATCCGGGCCCGTGCGGGAGGGTTCTGTCCCAGTCACGCCGCATCCTGCGGAGGGCCCCACGCCGGCGGCGGGATGGCGCTTCACCTTCGATCTCACCGTTCCGGTTGAACCGGAGGCAGCGGGTTACGGCCCTCGAACTGAAGTTGCCCACGGACTGGAGCTCACCTTGGAGCAATGGGTATGGGCTCCCTCAGGCGCGCGGGCGCGGGTGTGCTTCATCCCGCCGGACCCTCAGTTGAGCTGGACGATGCATGAGGAGCTGATGCTGGAGGCGCAGGACGAAGTCTCTCCATCGGCTCCCTCCAGCGAGATCGCAGGGGGAGAGGCGCTCACCATCACGACGCCGATCCTCCAGAGCCCACCGCGGCAGCAGGGGGAGCAGGTCTGCCTGGATCGGTTCTTCGCGGCTCCGCAGCTGAAACGCGCGCGCCCGGTAGTCTTCCAGGTCCTGGAGCTTGTGGGGTGGTCTCCCGCGACCCTGAAGCCTGTGCGCCGCTGGCAGGGACCATGGGTGTTTCAGATCCCTTAAATAAAATGATCGCGCCTTGCAGCCGTCTTAATTCCGCACCCGGTGAAATAGTGCGGCACCGGAGATACGAGGATGCCTGTGGAAAGCGCTCCCCACGGGCTCCGCGCTCCTGGCACACGGCCCCCAAAGATGACTGTTCACAGGATCGGGGCGCCCTGGTTGGGATGAGGACAGGAAACCCAGGTGAGCATGAAGACCTCACCTTTCCAGGGATTACCTTCACAATCCGGCTGTCCCTTCCAGGGCCTGCAGCACCGCTTCATCGGGCACATCGGAATGGACGCGCACCTGGCCGGGCCGATGGATCAGGATCAGGCGGAGGCGCCCACTCCGCCGCTTTTTGTCCGTGCCCATCGCCGCGAGGACCTCCTCCGGCGTGGCCTCGATCCCATACCCGGCCAGCCAGGTCCGCCAGCGGGTGGGGAGCCCCAACCCGCAAAGCACCCCTTCCAGGTCCTGGAGGAGATGGGGGTCCTTGAGAAGGCCCCGGCGGGCGGAGAGCGCGGCCGCCGCCATCATGCCGGCCGCAACAGCCTCCCCATGCGGAACCCGATAGCCGCTGATCCGCTCGAAGGCGTGGCCGAAGGTGTGGCCCAGGTTTAACACCTCCCGCTCCCCCCGGGTCTCCAGGGGATCCCGTTCCACGATACGAACCTTGACCGCGATGGCCCGGATCAGCAGGTCGATCAGGGACTCCATCTCCGGCATCGCTGCCCAGCGGGCCGGATCCTCCCGGAATCGCGCCCACAGCTCGGGATCCCCAATCAGAGCCGCCTTCACCACCTCCGCCATGCCGTTTCGCCATTCGGCGGGCGGGAGGGTGCTCAGCGCCGTGGGGTCGATCAGGAGAAGGCGCGGGGGATAAAAGGCGCCGACCAGGTTTTTCCCCTCCGGCAGATCCACCCCGGTTTTCCCTCCGATGGAGGCATCCACCATGGCCAGCAGCGTGGTCGGGATGCTCACCAGCGCGATCCCCCGCATATAGGTCGCCGCCACAAAGCCCGCCAGGTCCAGCACCACCCCGCCCCCCAGGCCGATCAGGAGGCCATCCCGCCCGATCCCGCCCTGGGCGAGACGCCGATAAAGCCCTGCGGCCGTATCCATGGTCTTGGTCTTTTCCCCGGGGGGCAGGAGGATCTCCAGGACCGGGAACCCCGCCTCCTCCAGGGATCGCCGCACCCGCGCGCCGTGATAGGCCGCCACGGTGGTGTCGCTCACCAGGGCGATCGGTCCTTCCAGGCCGGCCTCCCGCAGGGCCGCCCCGCAACGATCCAGCAGGCCCGGCGTGAGCAGGATGGGATGGGAACGCTCCGCTTCCGGAAACCGCAGATGAAGCGTGATCATGGTTTTATGACGGGCGCGGGATGCCAATTCCGGCAGGATTCACGCCTGGGAGAGGTGGAAGGCCATCTTCAGCGGCCGCCACCCCTCTGAAAATCCTTCATGTGGATCAAGCGGAACAAACAGAGCTCGAACAACGCGGGCTATATGGATCCTCCCCGATAGATCCGGGGGACCCGGGGGGAGATCCGGGTCGTGATCTCATAGTTGATGGTGCCGGCCCACGCCGCCAACTCCTCCGCGCGGATCTCCGCTTCCCCCTGTCGGCCCAGGATCACCACCTCGTCCCCCACCTCGACGCCCGAGATCCCGGTGACGTCCACGACGATCTGGTCCATGCTCACCCGGCCGCGCACCGGAGCCCGCTGGCCCCGGATCAGAACATACCCCCGATTGGAAAGCGCCCGCGGATAGCCGTCGCCGTAGCCGATGGGCACCAGCGCCATCCGGGATTCCCGTTCCGCGACGAACGTCCGGCCATACCCCACCGATTCCCCCGGGGCCAGGGTCCACACCCGGGTCACCCGGCTTTTGATGGTCATGGCCGGATGCAGGGGGAAGGGAGGTTCCCACTCCGTCGAAGGGCGCATCCCATAGAGGGCCAGCCCGGGGCGCACGGCCTCGAAGTGAGCGGAGCGGAAGCGCATCGTCGCCGCGCTGTTCGCGGCATGGTGGAGGGGAACCCGGATCCCGATGGATTCCAGGACGGCGATGACCTCTTCGAATCGGCGGAGCTGACGCATCGTGAAAGAGGGATCGCTCTCATCGGCGGTCGCAAAGTGCGTATAGAGGCCCTCCACCATGAGGCCATCCATCGTCCGCAGCGCGCGAAGGAAATCCACCGTGTCCTCCGGGGAAATCCCCGCCCGCCCCATCCCGGTATCGACCTCCACGTGGACCGGGACGACCCGCCCGGCTCCCCGGGCGATCGCGTCCAGGGCCTGGGCGGCCTCGAGGGTGGAGAGCGTGGGGGTTAACTGCCAGCGAACGGCCTCGGAAGCTTCCTCGGGCATCAGGGGAGCCATCACCAGAATGGGCGCCTCGATGCCCGCCTGACGGAGGGCGATCCCCTCGCCGAGGCGGTGGACGGCCAGGCGGGACGCGCCGGCGGCCAGGACCGTCCGGGCGACGGGGATCGCGCCGTGGCCATAGGCATCGGCTTTGACCACCGCGATGATCTCCACCCGCTCGCCCACCCATCGTTTCAACGCCCGCGTGTTCGCCCCAATCGCGTCCAGATCCACCTCCGCCCAGGTCAGGGGAGACGCCTTCATGGTCACCACCGTCCCTCGAGAAGCTGCACCACATCCTCCCGATAGGAGCGGGAGGCCAGGGAGAAGGCATCCGCCAGTGCCATCACCTGGTCTACAGATGGAGACCACCGGGCCCGCTCTTTCGCATGGGCTGTTCGTCCGATCAGATCAGGAGGCTCGCAGACTCGCAAAGCGATCACCAGAAAGACCATGGCCTGGAATCCCACCGCCCGCTGTCGGTGGCGGATCTCAATCTCAATCCTCACTCCGTCTTCAACCTCTCGGATGAATACCGGATGCTTCCGCCATGAAATTATAAAATCCGCAAACCGAGACGAGGTATACTCTCTTTCGATAGAGAATTTTTCATCGCAAAACTCGCTGTAAGATTTGATCCGATGGACCAATCTCTGCATGGTCAATAAGTCGAGCAGATGCTCCTGATGGATGATTCGCCACATCTCTCCCATTTCTACAGGGTTACCCTGATGATCCCGATAGGCGATTTGCCACTCGATCACATCCTCTGCATGCAAAGGAACCTGGCGAGCTGGAATGGGTTTTTCCCCTCGCCGGAGGCGGACTCGGC
Organism: Thermoflexus sp.; assembly: GCF_034432235.1. Classification (NCBI taxonomy): domain Bacteria; kingdom Bacillati; phylum Chloroflexota; class Thermoflexia; order Thermoflexales; family Thermoflexaceae; genus Thermoflexus; species Thermoflexus sp. The sequence continues at coordinate 27,037 of NZ_DAOUCJ010000052.1, forward strand.
CCGTGGGTCGGGTGAGGGGAAGGTCACAGAGAATGCGCTTCGTTGCTGGATCCCAGTGAACCGGAACGAACTCCTGGGGCATCGTCGGAACCCTCCAGCATGGCCTCCAGACGGGCGATTATGGCCTGGAGCTCTTCCATTCCGGCCAGTCCTTCCCGGGCACGACGGTGAAGGGCCCGATACGCTGCCACAAAAGGCTCCTGCGCCGGAAGGGGAGGCACCGGAATCCAGAGCTCTCGAAGCAGACGTTGCGGCACCGTCACGGTGCCGGTTCCCCGCCAGATCCGCCGCAGCGCCTGCTGGAAGAAGGCGGTTTGCGTCAGCAGGGCGAAAAACTCGGGCCGCATCATGTCCGTTCGAAGTCGGATGATATAGATGTAATCATCCGCAAGGCCTTCCTCGTCCTCTTCCAGCACGGCCGCCGCCCGTCCGATGCATCCCACGCCGACGCGCACGAACAGCACGTCCCCTTTTCGAACCCGCGCGCCGGGGTGATCCATCGGGCTGCCAGGAGCGATGTAGCGGCCATCGCGACGCGGATCGATCCCGAACGGGGTCACGGTTTTAGCGGAGAGAAAAGGAATTCCAGATCCGGCGAACCGCCGCTGCGCGCCATATTTCGCATGCCCCCCCCGGATCTCCCACAGCAGCTCCTTCAGGGGACGCAGGGGGAATACGGTGGGCCACGCGAGGGGAGTCAGATGATGTAGCGGCGCCATATCGTCGATGAGGGCCTCGACAGGCTTCCAGAGCCCGCTGCCTTCCTGGAGCTGTCGGGAAACCCGGCTCAGATCCTCCTCGTCCTCCACGTGAGCCAGGAACACGGCCCTGGAGGGATCGGCAGGTTCCTTACAAGCAATGAGAACGCAGCTTTTGGCCGGAAAGAACCGCCGGGAGAGGCTGATCACGGCCAGCGGGCGAACATGGCGGAGCAGCCATTCCCGGACCCGCCGGTAGGGCAGATTGGCGAAGAGGCCCTCGGGCAGCACAACGGCCAGCACGCCCCCCTCTCGCAGCGCCCGCACACAGAGCTCTAAAAACAATGCTTCCACCGCCTCACTTCGCCGCCCGGCCCCGAGGGTGAAGCGCTGAAGTTTGGATGCTTCCTTCACCCGACCGTATTTTGCAGAGAAAGGGGGATTGGTGGCGACCAGATCGAACCGGCCTTCCAGCTCTTCCACCCAATCCAGGGCATCCCCCAGGCGAAGCGATACACCGGGGGTCCCTTCCAGACGGCGCCCCGCCGCCGCCCACACCTCGGGGTCCACTTCAATGCCGACGATCTCCCGGAACCCCAGCGAGCACGCCGGTTCCAGGAATGCCCCATCGCCGCATGCGGGGTCCAGCATCGATTCCCGCCGGCGAAGCAGGGGCAGAGCTGTTTCCACCACCCATGTGGCGAGCCGGGGAGGCGTGAAAAACTGACCGAACACCTTCCTGCGCCGGCGGAAATGGCGATCCCTCTGGCGTTCAGAGGACCCCTCAAGGTACAGAGGCAAGGGAAGCATCCTTATCCCCCCGAATATGGAGCATGCCCCTCGTTAAACAGGAACCAGGCAGCGGGCTTCCCCTCCGTGCTTTTCGACGATTTCCCAGGGTGTTTGAAGGCCCGTTCACTGGTATTATAGCGTTGGATCCGATGGCGATCGTCGCCTTGACCCGAAGTCCCCAATCGTTTCGATGGAATGGGAGCCTCCAGAGGCGACTCGCACGTCGCGAAGGATCGGAACGGACCTGTTAACTCCCCCAGGGGTTACGCAGCCGGGCTCTTCCTGGGGGGTTAGGGCCATCCCGCCGCCCAGGGCTGGAGCCTGGGGGCGCAGGCCTGAACTCCTGGAAACATCGGAGGAACCGATGGGGCCAGGGGTTGCGAACTCGGTGGCTTCTCCCCGCACAGCGGATCTGGTGATCATCGGCGGAGGGATCGCTGGGGCAGCGGCCGCCTTCTACGCGGCCCGCGCGGGCTTTCGAACGGTGGTGGTGGAAGGCAAGCCGTGGCTGGGGGCGTTGACGACCGCCGCGGCTGTGGCCTGCTTCCGCGCCCAATGGGACGACCCGGACTTCGCGTACCTGATGGTCCCGAGCATCGCCACGTATGAGCGGTTCGCCGAGGAGATCGGTATCCCCGACTACGATATCGGCCTGCGCCAGCAGGGATGGCTGTTCGCCACGACGGATCCTCAAGGCCTCGATCGTTTTCAGCGATGGATCGAAGGCCAGCGACGCCTGGGGATCACCGACACCGAACTCTGGACCGGCGACGAGGCCCGACGGCGCTTCCCATGGCTTTCCCCCGATGTGACGGCCGCCACGTTCCGGGCCCGGGACGGCTGGCTCTCGCCGCACGAGGTGGTCTACGGCTACGCGCGGGCCAGCGGGGCGACCTTCCTACTGGAGACGGAGGCGTTCCGGATCCACACCGCCGGCGGGCGGGTCATCGGCGTGGAAACCTCCCGCGGGTTCCTCGCCGCGCCCCGCGTGGTCATCGCCGCAGGGCCGTTCTCCCGGCACCTAACGGCCACCGCCGGGGTGGACCTCCCGCTGTTCCTGCTCCGGCGCCAGCGGGCCTTCGTGGCCGATCCGGCCATCCCCTCCGATGCCCCGATGGTGGCGGACGACGACACCGGGGTGTACTGGCGACCGGAGGCCGGGGGGGCTTTTCTGGGATGGGGCCTGCCGGAGCCGCCAGGCGAGCCTCAGGATCCGGTCCCTGCTGATCCCCTGTTCCCGGCACGAGCGCTGGAGGGCGCCGCCCGGCTCACACCCTTCTTCCGGGAGGTTGCGGCCCGGCTGACCCGGGATCGGGTTTCCGTCGCTGCGGGTCAATACACATGCACGCCCGATGGAAAACCGCTTATCGGGGGCTGTCCGCCGGTGGATGGCCTGTATGTGCTGGCCGGAGATAACGGCTACGGGATTGAGAGCGCGCCCCAGGCCGCGCGGCACCTCATCGCCGTCATGACCGGTCAGCTCCCTGAAGCGGAGAACCCCTTTCGAGTCCATCGGACCTTCCGCCCAACCGGAAAGAAGGTCCTGTGAGAGGCTGCCCATTCCGCATCCTGCTCCGCGGAGGCGGGGATGTCCGAGCTGCCCATGCCCACGTTCACCGATGTGCTGCGCGCCCGGCAGGTTGTGGGACGCTTCCTGCCGCGCACCCCCCTCTACCGCTATCCGACCCTGGACGCGCTGCTCAGGGCGCGGGTCTATGTGAAGCACGAGAACTTCCAGCCCATCGGCGCCTTTAAGGTTCGGGGCGGCGTGTATCTCATGTCCCGGCTCTCGCCGGAGGAGCGATCCCGGGGAGTGATCACCGCCTCCACCGGCAACCACGGCCAGTCGATCGCCTATGCCGCGGCCCTCTTCCATGCCCGCGCCGTGATCGTGGTGCCCCAGAACGCCAATCCGGTCAAGGTGGAAGCGATCCGCGCCTACGGCGCCGAGATCCGCGTGCACGGCCGGGATTTCGATGACGCCCGCTCTTACTGTGAACGGGCCGCCGCTGAGGAAGGCCTCCGGTATATCTCCTCCGGCGACGAGCCGGATCTGATCGCCGGGGTCGCCACCGAGACCCTGGAGATCCTGGAAGAGCAGCCGGAGGTGGAGATGATCTTCGTGCCGGTAGGCGGAGGGAGCGGCGCGGCGGGGGCGTGCCTGGTGGCGAAGACCCTGAACCCTCAGATCCGGGTGATCGGCGTGCAGTCCGCCCGCGCGCCCGCCGCCTATCTCACCTGGCGTCATCGACGCTGGATGGAGGCGCCAATGGAGACGCTGGCGGAGGGCCTGGCCACGCGGCGGCCGTTCATGCTGCCCCAGCGGATCCTGTGGGAGAAGCTGGATGACTTCGTCCTGGTGGAGGATGAGGAGCTGGTGGAAGGCGTGCGGATCTATCTGGAAAAAGCGAAGACGCTGGCGGAGCCCGCAGGGGCCGCCCCCCTGGCCGCCGCCCTCCGGCTGCGGGAACAGATCCGGGGGAAGACCATCGCTCTGATCCTGAGCGGGGGAAACATATCCCCCGAGCAGCTTCGCCGTTTCCTGTAAAACACTGCGCGCGGGGCCTCCAGATCGAGACCCGGAGGGCCAGACGGCCCATGCGGCCAGCCCGGCCATCCTCCGTTTTCCATCACCCGCCTGCGCTCGTATAGTGGCGGAGCGCGTAACGCCAGAAGGAGCGGCTGATCCCGAAGAGGGCCGCGGCGATCAGGAGGCCGGCCAGAACCCCTTCCGGCCGCAGCCAGCCCAGGACCGCCTGGGCCGGCACTGTGGTGATGAACGCAATCGGAACGATAAAGGTCAAGACGATCCGCACCCAGGTGGGGAAAGCCGTCACGGGGAAACGGCCGGCCTCGAAGAAGGTATAGATCAGCTCCATAATATTCCCCACCTCCACAAACCAGAAAGCCAGGGTGATGAGAACCATCAGCAGCGAGTAGAAGATCACCAGGCCGGCGATGAGCATCACCCCGAACAGAAGCAGGCGATCCGGCGAAGGCCACCCCAGCCGGCTCAAGGCCCAGGCCACCACCCCCAGGCCCAGCAGGATATCCGTGAGATGCCAGATCTGCATCCGCTGGAAGGAGACCAGGAACTGGCTGTCCAGGGGGCGCAGCAGGGTGAAATCCAGGGTGCCCTGACGGATTGCCTCTGGGATCTCCTCCAGGTTCGGGCGGAAGAGGGCGGCCATCACCCCTTCGAAGGCGATGAAAAGCCCGGCCACGATCATGGCTTCCTCATAGCGCCAGCCGCCCAGCCGGGGGCGATGCATGAAGAACACCTGGAGCGCCGCCAGCGTCCACAGGGAGGAGGCGACCGCCACCAGGGCGTTGGCCAGGAAATCGGCCCGATATTCCATGGCGGCCATCAGGTTGGCTTTGAAGAACCGAAGGAGAACCCGCACGTAGGTCATCCCAGGCGCCACTCCACCCGGTAGCCGAATCCTTTGGTATTGTCGATCCAGCGCACCCAGCGCGGGGTGATCCGATACAGCCGGGCATGGGCCAGGGCCTGGGGGAGCTCTTCGATGAACGGGAACTTCTCCCGATATCGGGCCATCACCCGTTCCCGCTCCGCTGGATCCTCCACGGTCTCCGCGATCCCGGTCAGCTGAAGGCCCTGGATGTTCTTCCAGTCCCACGGCTCCCCATGGACGGTCACGGCGACTTCCGGTCGGGCGGTGAGATGGCGAACGTGCCGGCTTTCCGGGGAAGAGAGGAAATAGAGCCGCAGCCGTTCGTCGTGGACGAAATAGAGCGAAGCCACGTAAGGATGGCCGCTCTCATCCACGGTTGCCAGGGTCAAGGTCGAGCGACGGCTCAGGAAACGGAGAGCCGCTTCCCAGGCCTCTCCCGTATGAGGCGGAACGGACTCGGCCATGCAGGACCGCCCTGTGGGTGGCGGGGAGGTTTCCCTTCGAATCCAGATCCTGCCCGCAGATGGGCCGGGCGGGAGTCGAACCCGCACGCCCCTTCCGGGGCAGCAGATTTTAAGTCTGCCGCGTCTGCCGTTTCCGCCACCGGCCCGTTTTCCCATATTATTTTAATCGAACTCACCGACCCCTGCGGTGTCGGGCGACAGGCGCGCATCCGTACGGCGTGATGGGTATGTCCCTCCAGCATCCCGAACAGGAGATCGCCATGGAACTCGGGGAATGGCTTTCGCGAGGACTTCAGCTGACCTGGCGGTATAAAACCCTCTGGCTCTTCGGTTTCCTGACGGCCCTGGGCGCAGGGGTTCCTCCCCGCATCCAGGGCCGTCTGAACCTCGGGCGGCCGCCTTTCTCTCCTCTATCCCCAGGCTTCGAACGGATGCTCCAGCGATGGGTGGAACAGAACTGGCCGCTCCTCCTTGTGGCCCTCCTGGGCTTTCTCGTTCTGGTCCTGCTGATTCAGCTAACATCCCTCTGGGGCCAGGGGGCCCTGATCCTGGGAAGCGGCGAGGCGATGGCGGGTCGCTCCCCGGCGCTGGGTGCTCTGGCACGGCGGGCCGCGGCGCGATTGCTGCGCATGATCGGGATCATGGCGCTGCTGGGCGCCCCCGGCTTCCTGGTCGCCCTGGTGTTCCTCGCGGCCATCCTCGGCGGCTTCCTGCTGGCTTTCGCCCAGCGGGTGGAAGCGGCCCGGATCGCCATCCTGCTCATGGTCGTTCCGGCCATGCTGGCTCTCCTGGGCTGTCTGCTGATCCTCGCCGGGGCCCTGCATCTCTGGTCCCGCCTGGCCCTGCGAGCGGCGCTGCTGGAGGATCTCCCGTGGATCGCAGCGCTCCGCCGGGGCCTTCAAATCGGCCTGCGACGGATAGGGTCCCTGCTCCTGGTGTGGCTGGTGCTGGATGTCGGGGTGCTGGGCGTGATCACCTTCATTCTCTCCCTCCTCGTCGCCGTGCCCCTCGCAGCCATCGTGGGTATCGCATTCCTGGCCTTCTTCCGGAGCGGCGGGCCTGCGGATCTTTCCACGATGGTTCGATTCCTCCGCGTCATCGCCCTGACCGGGTTCTGCATCGGCGTTCTAACCTCGCTCCTGCTGGCACCGGTCATGACCTTTGCGGAAACGGTGTGGACCCTGGCGTATCGCTCCTGGACTGGGGAGGAGATTCCCCAGACCACCTGAGCGCCTTTCTTTGCTGGTGGTATCCACCTGGGGTGGGGAGCGCTCCCTTCGTGCGACAACCATAGCTCGCCGAACGGGTTCTCCCACTCATCATCAGACGAAGCAACAAGGGTCACTCTGAATCGGACAGGGGATGCCATGCGCGCGCTGATCACAGGAGGGACAGGCTTTCTGGGCGCCAACCTGGCCGTCTATCTCCGACAACAAGGGTGGAAGGTCCGGATCCTCCGCCGCCCCACCTCCTCCCTGGAAGCCGTGAAGGACCTGGACGTAGAGCATGCGATCGGGGATGTGCTGGATCCGGACAGCCTGCGCCCGGCGATGGTGGGATGCGATGTGGTCTTTCACGCCGCGGCGATCTCCGCCTACTGGCGCACCCCGGCGGAACAGATCCTCCGGGTAAACGTGGAAGGCACACGCAATGTCCTCACTGCGGCTCGGGATCTGGGAGTCCATCGGGTCGTCCTGACCAGCTCCCTGGCGGCCCTGGGGGTGCCGGAGCCCGGCACCTTGCTGACCGAGGATCATCCTTACAATCTGCCCCCCGGCTGCTTTCTCTACGGATACAGCAAGGCCATCGCGGAAGCGATCGCCCGGGTTTTCGTGGAACAGGGGCTGGAGGTGGTGATCGTGAACCCCTCCGTGATCCTGGGCCCCCGGGATATCCATCGCATCTCGGGGAGCTTGATCCTGGAAATGGCCCGGAGGAGGGTGCCCGCCCTCCCACCCGGTGGGGTCAACGTGGTGGCGGTCGAGGATGTGGCCCGCGGGCATGCCCTGGCCCTGGAGCGCGGGCGACCCGGGGAGCGATACATCCTCGGTGGGGAGAACCTGACCTATCGGGAGCTCGCCGAGCGGATCGCGGAAGTCATCGGCGTCCCTCCCCCCCGCTGGGTGATCCCTCCACGAGGGGTGAAAGGGCTCGCCGCGCTGGCCCGGATCGCGCAGGCGCTGGGCCTTCCCCTGCCCGTGGGGGCGGATCAGCTGTGGCTGAGCGCCCACTTCATCTGGTGTGATGGCCGCAAAGCGGAGGCGGAGCTGGGTTACCGCCCGGAGGTCCCGGTGCGCGAGGCGATCCGGCGTGCATGGGAATGGTATCAGGGATCCTGCCCCGGATCCCCTCGAACGGGGGAGGGGGCGGACCAGCCCTCCATGAGGAGGACCCTAACGGAACGCTGATATTTTGTTCACGTTTCGTTTACATGGAGGCAATACATTAAGCAAATGAGAGCAGCCCGAACGAGGCGCCGGAAGGGAGGTGAGGGCATATGGTGCGCCTGGATCTCGGCCTGGCGATCCTGCGTGCTTTGATTGGGTTGCTCTTTGCGGGCCATGGGGTTCAGAAGCTGTTCGGATGGCTCGGCGGCCATGGGCTGAACGGAACGGCCGCGTGGCTGGAGAGCCTGAACATCCGGCCGGGACGGCCGTGGGCGCTGCTGCTGGGCCTGGGGGAGTTCGTGGGCGGCCTGCTCCTCGCCCTGGGCCTGGCCACGCCGTGGGCGACCCTGCCGCTGCTCGCTTCCCAGCTGGTAGCCCTCATCCGGGTCCACGCGCCGAAGGGGTTGTGGATCGATCGGGGCGGCTTTGAGTATAACCTGGTCCTGATCGCTCTGAGCGCTTTCTTCGGATTCTATGGGGCGGGCGCCTACAGCGTGGATGCCTGGCTGGGGTGGGTATGGCCGCAGCCCATGACCTTCGGGCTCGTCCTGATCCTGGCACTGCTCATCGCCCTCCTGGCCCTGGCGGCTCCGGTCTGGGCGCCGCGGCTCTCCCGGCGGGCCGCCTGATCCCCATGGCCCCGGCCGGAGGATCGGGCGGCCGCAAAACGGCCGCCCGATCCCCTGATTTCCCACGTCCTGGAACGCCTGCGAAGATCGTTGCCGGCGATGTGCCCCACCTCCATCGACGTGTTTCGCCCCACTCCAGACAACGACTCCAGACGACGATGAATCGTTCCCATTTCCATGGTGACCGCCACCCCGGCACGGGGATTGGAAGCAATCCCGCAAGGTCCTCGCTTTCATCCATGGGGCCCCAGGCCTTGCCCGGGTTTCCCACCGCCTGTGGATTCCGGCTTCACGCTCTAAGCACTCCCCCCATCGGATGGTAATATAATCCGGTAGGTTGCGATGGCTGGGCCTCTTCAATGCCCAGCCTGGCCACAGAAGCCTATGGGGGGCAGGAGATCCGATGCGGATTCTCATCACCGGCGGCGCGGGCTTCCTGGGCGCCGCCCTGGCGAACCGGCTGGTTCGTGAGGGCCATACGGTGCTGGCCCTCGATGACCTCAGCGCAGGAGATCCCCAACGTCTGGATTCCCGGGTGGTCCTCGCCCGGGGGGATGTGCGGGATGTCCCCCGGCTCTGGACCCTGCTGCAAGGGGTGGATTTGGTCTATCATCTGGCCGCCCGGGTTTCGGTGCCTGAATCCATTCTCTACCCTCGGATCTACCAGGATGTGAACGTGGGCGGCACGGTGGCCCTGCTGGAGGCCATGCGGGACGCCGGGGTGAGGCGCCTGGTGCTGGCCTCCTCCGGCGCCGTCTACGGCGATCAGCCGGTCCAGCCGGTCCACGAGGAGCTCCTTCCCCGCCCCCGTTCCGTCTATGCGGTGACCAAGCTGGCGGCCGAGCATTTCGTTCTGACCCTGGGCCGGCTGTGGGGGTTTGAAGTGGTCGTCCTGCGGATTTTCAACGCATACGGCCCTGGCCAGCCGCTCCCCGCTGCCCACGCGCCGGTGATTTCCCGGTTTCTCAAACAGGCCATCGAGGGCGGAACCCTGGTGATCTTCGGGGATGGGACTCAAACCCGGGATTTCGTGTATCTGGATGATGTGGTGGAAGCCTTAGTAGCGGCCGGGGAGCGGACAGGCCTGAACGGGGAGCTCATCAATGTGGGGAGCGGCCGGGAGATCTCCATCAACGAGCTGGCCGATATCGTCATGCGCGTGGTCGGCCGGCGGGTCCCGGTGATCCACAGCCCCGCTCAGGACGGCGGGGTGGCCCGGCTGTGCGCCGATCTCCGGAAAGCGGAGCGGCTCCTGGGATACCGGCCGCGGGTCTTCCTGGAAGAGGGCCTGCGTCGGATGCTCCGGGAAGATCCCCGGTTCCGGGGGTGAGCGGAGGATCGTTCCCCGATGGCGGCTCCCTCCCTCCTGTCCAAACTCAGCGAGCGCCTGGCCTCGAGCCTGTGGACCCTGGTGGTCCTGGTCTACCTGGCATATGGGGCGATCTTCGGGATCTACGCGGTCTCCCTCTTTCAGTTCCCCTTCGATTATGATCAGGGAGAGGGATTCGAGCTGCTCGATGCGATTTACTTCGCCCGGGGGGAGTGGCCGTATCGCGACATTGAGACGTATCCTTTCTATGCCTCGAATTATCCCCCGCTTTTTCATCTCCTGGCAGTCCCCCTGGTCTGGATCTTCGGCCCGCGCCTGATCGCGGGCCGGCTGCTCTCCGCGGCCGCAACGATCGCCCTGGCCGTGGCGGTGGGTCTCGCCGTCGGGCACTGGACCCGGAGGTGGGGGCCCGGCATCTGGGCAGGGGGGATGGTCCTGGCCTCGAATTATGTTTACCACATCGGCCCCCTCTCCCGCAGCCATATGATGATGGTCCTCTTCGAAACCCTGGCCGTGCTGGCGCTGGCCCGAGAGGAGAGTTTCCCTTCCCGGCGATCCCTGCTGCTGGGGTCGCTGGCGCTGACGGCAGCGGGCTGGACCAAACAACATGCCATCGTCACCGTGCTGGCGGTTCTCGCTTATCTCTTCCTGCGCCGTCCCCGGGTGGCGCTGGCCTGGGGGGTTTCCTTCGCGGCGGCGAATCTGGCCCTGTTCGCCCTGCTGAACCTTGCCACCGGCGGCTACTGGTTCCTGCACATCATCGAGGCCAACATCAACGAGTATGACTACCGCCAGGCGTTCTTCCTCTACAGCCAGTGGTTCCGCCTCCATGCGGTCGTCCTCCTTCTGACGGCAGCGCTGGTCCTGTATGAGCTGTACGCCGATCGCCTCTCCATGTTCAGCGTGTGGGCCGTCTTCGCCGCGGCCGGCGGAGCGCTGGCGGGCAAGTGGGGAGCTGGGGAATCGTATTTCATCACTGCGGTGGTGGCCGCGATCCTGGCGGCCGGCCGGCTCCTGGCGCGTATCGAGGGATGGACCGCGGGGCGGCCCGCGGGGCGGGCGATTGCGGCGGTATTGATCCCCCTCGCTTTGCTTCATCAGGCAGGACGGGTCTTCCATCTGCCCACCGATCATCCGTGGACCGCGCCAGTGGCTCGCTGGCTGGGGCTGGAGGGGGTCCGATACGTGGACACGGTCGAATACACCCAGCTGGGCCATCTGCCCACCGCGGAGGACATCCGCAACGGGTGGCGGATCGTGGAGATGGTGCGGGAGGCACCAGGCCCCGCTTTCACGGAAGAAGCCTCATGGGCGCTCTGGGCCGGGAAGGAACCGGTGACCAACCCCACGCAGCTGTTGAATCTTTACAAGAACCGGAAGTTGAACCCGGAGCCGCTGATCCGGATGATCCGGGCCCAGGCCTTCGGGATCGTGGTGCTGCGGGCCCAATTCTACCCCCAGCCGGTGCTGGACGCGATCGGCCAGGCTTACCGGCCGATCGCCGATATCCCGATGAACGGATTCATCTATCGCATTCTGATCCCCCGACATCTCCCATAAGCGCCGGGTTCGACCTCAGCTCGGAGGCCGAAGGCCATAAGGAGATTTCGGAGGAGCCCCCGAAGGCCCTCCACCCTTCCTCCGGACCGGGGAGGGGGACTTCAGCCCCGACCCTCCCATCCCCGCCGGACAAGAAGATCCCCCGGCCGGATTTGACAGGCCCGCCCAGTCGGGATACAATGGTCGTGACTCCCCTCCCCCCGGGGGAGGGATATCCGCCCGGAGGGACTATGGAAGCCCGAACGAAAGCGGAGGTCCTGCGGCGGCTGCGCAGCATCGCCGGGCATGTGGAGGGGATCGCCCGGATGGTGGAGGAGGACGCCTATTGCATTGACATCATCCGGCAGGTGCAGGCGGTGCAGCGGGCTCTGGCCAAGGTGAACGATATGGTCCTGGCCCAGCACCTGCGCACGTGCGTAACGACCGCCATTCGGGGTGAGGACCCGGGCGAACGGGAGCGGGTGCTGGAGGAGATCGTGGAAGTTTTTGAGACCGCGCAGAAGCTTTGACCCACCCAGGACCAGGGATCATACATAGGCGGCCGTTCCCCGGATCGATCCGAGCTACGGGCGATTTCCGGTTTCCAGAGAACCCTGTATGGAGGGAAGCGATGATGGAGACGCGAACCTTCGTTGCGCCGAACATCTCGTGCCATCACTGCATCCACACCATCACCCGAGAGCTGAAGGCGCTGGAAGGGGTGAAGGAGGTGCGCGGGGATGTGACCACCAAGCAGGTGACGGTGGCCTTCGAGCCCCCCGCCACCTGGGAGCGGATCGTGGCGGTGCTCCACGAGATCGGCTACCCCCCCGCCTCGGCATGAGGCGGTCCATCCCCTCTGGGGGTCTCCGCCCGCCTTCCGGCTGCGTAAGGGATCGAGAAAGGGGGACAGGATGCGAAGGATCTGGACGCTGGGGCTGGCGTGGATCGGTCTGGTCGGATGCCTGAGCGGGGGTGGGGGAACGCCTGCCCCTATCCCCACGCGCCCGACGGAGACACCGACCGCTTCGCCGGTGGCGATCGGAACGCCGGCCCCCCCACCGACATGGACCTCCACGCCGGCCCCAACTCCGACGGCGACCGGGACGTCGACGCCGCGCCCGCGGGCGGCGCTCTATAACTTCGTCCTGCCGGGCTGACCGGTGTGCGCCCGCAACACGCGCCTCGTGCAGGCGCTGCGACCACGGTATGAGAGCGATGTGGATTTCTTCGAGGTGCGGGCGGACACGCGGGAAGGTCAGGCCCTCCTGGCCCGGTTCGGGATGCCCGGCACCCATGGCCTGGTGGTCCTGGACCGCCAGGGACAGGTGATCTGGCGCAGCTTCGGCCACGATGCGACGCCGGAAACGGTGGAGGCCATTCTGCAGCAGGCGATCCGGTAGGCGTAGGGGACCAGGGCGATCGGTCGGTCTTCCCGATGCGCTGCAGTGGCACCAAGGAGGTGAACATTCCATGACCACTTCGACGCGGGAAGTAGTGCTTCCCATTATCGGCATGACCTGTGCGAACTGCGCCCGGACGGTGGAGCGGGCCCTGAAGCGCATGCCCGGGGTGCTGGAGGCTTCGGTGAATTTCGCCGCCGAACAGGCGGTCGTGCTGCTGGATCCCTCGGCCGCGGATATCCGCCAGGCCGTCCAGCAGGTCCGGGCGGCCGGCTACGATGTGGCCACCGCCACAGTGGAGCTGCCGATCCTGGGGATGACCTGTGCGAACTGCGCCCGCACCATCGAGCGCGCCCTCCATCGGGTTCCGGGGGTGCTGGAGGCCACGGTTAACCTGGCGGCGGAACGCGCCCGCATCACTTATGTGGTGGGCGTGGCCTCGATCCGCGATCTGATCCAGGCGGTTCGGGAGGCCGGTTACGATGTGGTGGAGGCGGCCGGAGGGCTGGAAGAGGCCGGGATGGATGCGGAGCAGGCGGCCCGCGAGGCGGAGCTGGCCCGTCAGCGCCGTCGCTTCCTGTGGGGGTTGATCTTCACGCTCCCCACGTTCTGGCTGAGCATGCAGTTCGATCTGCTCCACAACGTGATGCCCGGGATGGCCCGGCCGCTCCTTCTGGACTGGCTGCTCCTCTTCCTCAGCACGCCGGTGCAGTTCGGAGTGGGATGGGATTTCTATCGAGGGGCTTATCGGGCTCTGCGGCTGGGAACCGCCAACATGGACGTGCTGGTCGCCCTGGGCACTTCGGCGGCCTATTTCTACAGCCTGGCGGTTACCCTGGCCCTCACCCTGGGCAGCACGGCGCTGGGCCGTTACACCTATTTCGAAACCGCCGCGGTCATCATCACCCTGATCGTTCTGGGGAAGTATCTGGAGGCGCGAGCCAAAGGGCGGGCCGGCGAGGCGATCCGCGCCCTGATGGCATTGCAGCCGGAACGGGCCCGCGTGCTGCGGGACGGCCGGGAGATCGAGATCCCGGCCGCCGAGGTCCGGGTGGGAGATCTCCTCATCGTTCGACCGGGGGAGCGCATCCCGGCGGATGGGATCGTCCTGGAAGGACGATCGGCAGTCGATGAGTCCATGATGACCGGGGAGTCCCTTCCGGTGGAGAAGGGCCCGGGCGATCGGGTGCTGGGTGGGACGGTGAACCAGCACGGTCTGCTGAAGATCGAGGCCACTCACGTGGGGCGGGATACCGTGCTGGCCGGGATCATCCGGCTGGTCCGGGAGGCCCAGGGGAGCAAAGCCCCAATCCAGCGGCTGGCCGACCAGGTCTCGGCGGTCTTCGTTCCTCTGGTGATCGCCATCGCCGCCCTGACCTTCCTGGGCTGGCTCCTCATCGGCGGGGCCGGCTTCACCCGGGCCATGGTCAATGCCATCGCCGTCCTGGTGGTGGCCTGCCCGTGCGCCATGGGGCTGGCCACGCCCACCGCGATTATGGTGGGAACAGGCCGGGGGGCGACGATGGGGATCCTCTTCCGCAGCGCCCGGGCCCTGGAGCAGCTGGGGAGGGTCACCATGGTCGCTCTGGATAAGACCGGCACCCTCACCCAGGGCCGGCCGGTGGTGACCGAAGTGATCCCCCGCGCGGGCTGGACCCCCGAGGATGTCCTGGCCCTGGCCGCCAGTGTGGAGCAGGGGAGCGAGCATCCGCTGGCCGTGGCCGTGGTGGAAGCCGCCCGAGCCCGAGGGCTCGCCCTGGAGAAGCTGGCCGGGTTCTCGGCGTTGCCCGGCCGGGGAGTGGTGGCCCACCGGAATGGAAACGTGGTCCGGGTGGGTAAGGTCTCGTGGCTCCAGGCGGAGGGGGTGACGCTGGAGGAACTGGGCGAAGCGGCGCGCGCCCTTCAGGAGAAGGGCCGGACGACCATGCTGGTCGCCCAGGATGGAGAGGCGATCGGATTGATCGCCCTGGCGGATACGTTAAAGCCGGAAGCGGCGGAGGCCATCGCGGCGCTGCATCGGCTGGGCGTGCAAACCGCGATGATCACCGGGGATAACCGGCGAACCGCGGAGGCGATCGCCCAGCAGGTCGGCATCGACCGGGTCTTCGCGGAGGTCCTGCCCGCCGATAAGGCCGAGATCGTCCGCCAGCTGCAGGGGGAAGGCCATCGGGTCGCCATGGTCGGGGATGGGATCAATGATGCCCCGGCCCTCGCCCAGGCGGATGTGGGGATCGCGATGGGAACCGGCACGGCGGTGGCGATGGAGACGGCGGACGTCACGCTGATGCGGGGGGATCTGCGCCTGCTGCCTCAGGCGATCCGGCTCTCGCGGGGGACGATGCGGACGATCCGCCAGAATCTGTTCTGGGCGTTCTTCTACAATGTGATCCTGATCCCCGTGGCAGCGCTGGGCCTGCTGCATCCGATGATGGCGGCCGGGGCCATGGCGTTCTCTTCCATCTTCGTCGTAACCAACTCGCTGCGCCTGCGCGGGTTCCGGGTGTAGAGGCTGCCCCCGAGGAGGCCGCGAATCCGCGAATGGGGAGGATGCAGCGCGTCGAGGAGTGGGCGCTCTCCGATTCGGTGCGCTCCGTGGCATAGTTCTGAGCAACGCTTCCCTGGAGGCAGCGATGAGGCCTGGGCGAAAAGCGTTCCTGGGGATGCTGGCGATCATGTTCCTGATGGGCTGCCAGGGGTCCTTCTCATCGGCCCAGCGGGACAGCCCTCTGGCGAAGGAAGGGGTGACGGTTTATCGCACCCCGAGTTGTGGATGCTGCGGCGAATACGTTCGGTATCTCCGGGATCACGGAGTGACCGTCCATGTGATCGAACAGGATGATCTGACACGGCTGAAGCGACAGTGGGGGATCCCGGAGCCCATGTGGAGTTGCCACACCGCGCGGGTGGGCCCCTATGTGGTCGAGGGCCATGTGCCGCTGGAGGCGATCGCTCGCCTGTTGAGGGAACGCCCCGACGCCCGGGGGATCGCGCTCCCCGGCATGCCGTCCGGATCTCCCGGAATGGGGGGCGCCCGATCCGGTCCGCTGACGATCGATCTCCTCACCGTCGACGGCCAGGCCCATCCGTGGATGGAGTGGTGAGACCCACACAGCCCATGCGCAGGGTCTCCTCGGAGAGACCGAGGGATTTCCCCTTCCCCATGCGGCCTTTGGGGCCATGGGGGAGAAGCCACCCGCCCTCCCCGATGCGAGCGGAACGGCGCAGTCCCTTCTTTTTCCCCTCTCCCCGGAAAAGGGGATTAAAATGTTAATAGAAGGGTCCGTGGAGGCTCTGGTCCCCGGTTGTTTCTCTATCTCTCCAGCTCTCCCCGCACCGGGAAGACGCGGAGCGGTGAGCGACTCCTCCCCCTCTCCTGCGCCGCTTTGCGGCCTGGGGGGAGGACCATCATTTCCATAGGGAATCGAGAGGGTCCCTATCTGGAACTCCTCAATGAAGAGCGGTGGCCGGCCGGATGAGGGGAAAGGGGGAATGGCGATGGCGGAGGTTCGAACGCTGGCGGAGGTGCTGGATGCGCTGACACGGCCGGGCGAGCTCTATGAGCGGCTTCCGGATGGATCCGTGCGCTGTTACGCCTGCGGTCACCGCTGTCTGATCCGTCCGGGCCGCCGGGGGATCTGCCAGGTGCGCTTCAACCGGGACGGCACCCTCTACGTCCCGTGGGGGTATGTGGCCGCCCTCCAGGTGGACCCCACGGAGAAGAAGCCTTTCTTCCACATCCTTCCCGGCTCCTATACCCTGACCTTCGGGATGCTGGGTTGCGATCTGCATTGCAGTTACTGTCAAAACTGGCTAACCTCGCAGGCTCTTCGTGATCCAGCCGCGGGAGTGATGCCGGAGGAGGTCACCCCTGCTCAGCTGGTGGCGCTGGCGAAGCGGTATGGGGCGCAGCTGGTAGGGAGCTCCTATAACGAGCCGCTGATCACCTCGGAATGGGCAGTGGCGATCTTCCGGGAGGCCATCGCCCATGGCCTGCGCTGCGTCTACGTCTCGAACGGCAACCTCACCCGGGAGGTCCTGGAATATCTCCGGCCCTACCTGGTGGGCTACAAGATCGATCTCAAGAGCATGCGCGATAAGAACTACCGGGCCCTGGGGATGCCCCTCAAGAACGTCCTGGAGGGCATCCGCATGGTCTATGAGAGCGGCCTGTGGCTGGAGGTGGTCACCCTGGTGGTGCCGGGCTTTAACGATTCCGATGAAGAGCTGCGGGACGCGGCGGAGTTCCTGGCTTCCATCTCCCCGGATATCCCCTGGCATGTGACGGCCTTCCATCCAGATTACAAGATGACCGATCGGGACTGGACCCCGGCGAAGACGCTGATCCGGGCGGCGGAGATCGGGAAGGCCGCCGGCCTGCGCTATGTTTACGCCGGCAACCTCCCGGGCCAGGTGGGGCCCTTCGAGAACACCTACTGCCCGAATTGCGATGCCCTCCTTATCGCCCGCCACGGGTTCCGGATCCTGGTGGATCATCTCAGCGGGCGAGGGACCTGCTACCGGTGTGGGACAGCGATCCCGGGCATCTGGCAGTGAGAACGCCTCCGATGAAAGGGGCCCATGGCCCGTCGACCAGCGGGCAGGCGGTTGCCTGAATTCTTCATGGAGACCAGGGGAGCGCGGACCGTGAGCCGTTCGAAGAAGCGTGCCGTTGCGGAGCGTCGGCGGACGAAAGGAGGGGCCCGGGAGAGAACATCTGGCGCCCGCCGGACGACCTCCTCAAAAGGTCCTCTGCGCTGGAGGCCTGCCCTCACGCTGGATCAGCAACTGGACCTGCTGGGCCTGATCCTGTTCCTGGGCGGGATCCTGGTGGCCTTCGGTTTGCTCGCCCCCCAGCGAATGCCCGGTCTGAGCTCCTTCCTTCTGGGTCTGATCCACGGGTTCGGGGGTGGGGTCTTCGCGTTCCCTCTGGGGCTGATCGCGGGCGGCGCCTGGCTGCTGGTTCGACGCTTTGAGCAGGTCCCCCAACCCCGCATGTCGCTCCTTTTGGGGCTGCTCCTGCTCTATGGATCGCTGTTGATGATCCTGGATGGACTGGGAGGGATGGGCGGGGCGGTGGGAGCGGCGCTGGTCCGGGGTCTGACGGAAAATCTGGGCCCCATCGGGGCATGGCTGGTCTGGCTGGGGATGATCGGGGCGGGCCTGATGGGAACCTTCCGGCTTTCGCCCGAACGCCCGCTGGAGTGGGGGATTCGAGGGCTGCGCCGGCTTCGAGACCTTCCGCCCGGCCGCTCCGCGGGCGAGGATCTCCCGATCCCCCTTCCCCAGCGGGCGGAACCCGCAGCTTCCTTCCCTCCTTCCGATCGATCCCCGCGCATCCTGGGGGAAACCGAGATCTCCGAGCATGCCCCGGAGGCCGTGCAGACCCCAGAGCTCCCCGGGGACCAGGAGGCGCCGTTGCAGATCGCCCCGGCGGGACCGAAATGGACCCTTCCCCGCCTGGAGGAAATCCTGGATCCCGAAGAAGAAGTGGAAATCGACGAAGCGGATCTCCGGGAGAAGGCCCATATCATCGAAGAGACATTGCGCAGCCTGGGGGTCGAAGCCCGGGTAGTGGAGGTCCAGCGCGGGCCCACGGTGACCCTCTTCGGCCTGGAACCCGGCCAGATCTCCCGGGGAGGCCGCTCCACCCGGGTGAAGGTGGGGCAGATCGCGGCGCTGGCGGACGACCTGGCGCTGGCCCTCTCCGCCCGCGCGGTCCGGGTCCTGGCCCCTATCCCGGGCCGGGGCCTGGTGGGGATCGAGGTTCCCAACGAGCGGGCGGCCCTGGTTCGGTTGCGGGAAGTGATGGAAAGCGAAGCCTATCGCGCGATGGCCTCCCCGCTGCGGCTGCCCCTCGGGCAAACGGTCTCCGGCGAGCCCCTGGTGGCCGATCTCACCGCTATGCCGCACCTTCTGATCGCGGGAGCGACCGGCTCCGGGAAATCCGTGGCCCTGAATGCGATCCTGGTCTCGCTGCTGTGCACGTGCACGCCGGATGATCTGCGACTGATCCTCATCGATCCCAAGCGGGTCGAGCTGACACCCTATAACGGCATCCCGCATCTCTGGACCCCGGTGGTGGTGGAGATCGAGAAAGTGCCCCGGGTGCTCCAGGAGGCCATGCGGGAGATGGAGCGTCGATACCGTGTGTTCGCCGCCGTCGGCGCGCGCCACATCGCGGATTACAACCGGCGGGCGGAAGAGCGGGGCGAGCCCCGCATGCCGTATCTGGTCATCGTGGTGGATGAGCTGGCAGATCTGATGATCACCGCGCCGGAGGAAACCGAGCGGCGGATCACCCGGCTGGCGCAGATGGCGCGGGCGACGGGGATCCATCTGGTGATCGCCACCCAGCGCCCCAGCGTGGATGTGGTGACCGGATTGATCAAGGCCAACTTCCCGGCCCGCATCGCCT
>NZ_DAOUCJ010000053.1 GCF_034432235.1 Thermoflexus sp.
ACGTATGCTCAGAGTGCGCTCAGCCTGTTAAGCGAGCATCTCCCGGATTACTACAGTCGCGAAGTAGCACTTCTGGACGCCCGCGTTCTGGAAACCTTCTACGATGTGGACTCCGATACAGCCGCCCTGGAGTTCATGAAGCAGGCGTGCGCCGCCCTAAGGGACTACCGCAAGAAGGGCTGGGAAGTCTACGCTAGCATCGCTGGCGGACGCAAGGCCATGTCGGCACTGCTGACGCTTGCGGTGCAGTTCTACGGCGCCCAGCGCCTCTTCCATGTGCTGGTGGAAGACCCCGTGCTGGAGGAAGAAGGGCATATCTTGAAGCTCCGGAACAAAAGCCCGGAAGAGCGAAACCGAGCGCTTCATCCGCCCGTTGAGCAGATCAAGCTGGTGAATTTGCCCTTCATCGGGCTTTTCCCGCTGTTAGGGGATATCATCGCGGGTCTCAAAGACGGCTCGATTCGTTCTGAGGTGCGAGGGCTTCTTGAGCAGAACGGGCTGCTTGCGGCTAGTGGACCGACCGATCTGGGGCGGATGGTCTTGGAGGTCCTGGAGAGCGTCGAGGCCCTGCCCGAACCCCGGGCTGGCGAATGCGAGAAGAGCCTAGCACGCAAGGAGCCTAAGGAAGCTGAGGAAACTGAGAAGTGGGCAAACCGTTTAGCCAACCGTTTTCTGTTCGTAGAACGCATCGAGGACATCGGCTGGGAAGAGGGGGAGCCCAAAGTCTGGGCAAAACCGCCGAACACGCTCTTTGTCCGCTTGCCAGGGCGAAGGGTCCGCGGGATCGTCTTTCGGCTCGTTACCACTGCACAAACTTCCGGTCAATTGGAGCGTGCCCGCCAAGAAATCGAGCGCTGGATCGACAAGGAAGTGCGCTGATTAGGAGAAGAGTGGCGCAAGGGGGAGCCGGGCGTCCGGACTCAGCCGCCGAATGCGCTGATTGTAGGGGTTCGATTGGGCACGGACATCCTGTTCCGCCTCCGGCTCATCACCACCGCCACCACCCCGGGCCAGCTGGAGGCCGCCCGCCGGTATGTGGAACGCTACATCCGTCGCCGGGAGGGATAGGCGATGGGGGTCTACCACCTGATGGGCCTGGGGCGTTCCCCGGGCACGGTGATCGGGCCCATCACTTACCTGGCCCACCGGTATCGGCGGTGGGGCCCCGAGGATCAGGGGTTCTTCGCCCGCTCCGGGGAGGCCCGCCACCCGGCGGCCGACGAACGAGCCGGCGATATCCAGGCCCTGGTCCTCTTCACCACCCGCGAGATCCTGGACGGCACCCTTCCCTCCTTCGACTACGTGGACAACCCGCCCGGCCGCGTCTCCACGGCCCCGCTCCAGCGGGGCGGTCCCATGAAAGCGGTGCTGCGGGACCTTCTGCGCCGGGAATGGCCGGCCATCGCCGGCGGACGCACGGAGGGAACGGTGTTCTGGTGCGAGGTGGACCGCCGGGATATCCGCACGACCTATGCGCGCGTGGCCCGGGTGGTGGCCGCCCTGGCCGGGGTCGGCGGCCAGGGGAAGGAGATGTGGATCAACCTGACCGGCGGCAACAACGTGATGAACTTCGCCCTGGAGCTCACCGCGGTCCTCTCCGGGGACGTCGCCCGCCTCTATTATGTCCAGGCGGCCGACGAGCAGGCGGAGAAGTGCGTCCGTTTCACCGCCGAGGACGGCTACTGGGTGGAGCTGCCCATCATGCCGCTGGGCCTGGGGCGGCTGCGCCGGGCCATCCTCGAGGTTCTGACGGCACACGGCCCCCTTCCCCTGGAAGACCTTTATGCCCGCCTTCGCAACGAATACTGGGATCTGAGCCGGGGCCTGGACGCGCCGGAAACCCTGCGACGGGAGCATCTCACGCCGCTCTGGAAGGGACGGTTCATCCAGGAGACGGCGCAGGGCTACGCCATCGGACCCCAGTGGGAGCTGATCCAGCCTTACCTGCAAACCCTGGAGGAAGCGCGCGCCGAAGGACGGACCATCGAACAGCTGTGCGAGAGGGAGCCCTGGATCGAGCGGGAGGTGATCCCCTTCTAAGGAACCATTCGCTCCTCCGGTCTTTCCCCGATGAGCATCATGGGGTTTCCGGATGCCAGGAGGGATCCATCCCATTAAGATGGAAACTGCAGAGGCCATGGTTCACGGCCCGAAAGGGTGGGAGGACCCTGCTTGTATTAAGGAGACAGTATGTCGGCGCCGATCACCTGGAGCCTGTTTATCCGCCATGACCCATGGCTGGATAACGGCCTGGAGGTCCTGGCCGGGATGGCTGAGGCGATCGCCCGCCAGCACCCGGCGGTCCTGAGCGTCCGCCTGGAGCCCGACGGGCTGCGCCTGGAGATCCAGCAGCCCCAGCGTTTCGCCCGTCTCCTGGGCCATCAAATCGCGCTCCAGGTCGAAAACGCTTATTACATCCCGGAACCCGGACGCAAGGAGTTGAAACCGTTCGTCGGCTTCAATCAGCAGCCTCCGACGCAGCATCCCGAACTTTATCGGGGGAAGGAGGCGATTGAGGCGTTCGTTCAGGAGCTCCTGGCAGAGATCTCGCAGCCTTCCAGCCGCCGATCCCGCTTCACGTGTCCGTTCTGTGGGGCGCCAGCTACGGAGAAGCGTACGCTCTCCCTCTATCCCTTCGTGACTAAGACGAAAGCCCTCGGCGGGCAGGCGGTGTGGGAAGAGGCCGGGTTCCGCGGCCTGAACGAATACGGGCCGATCTGCACCGTCTGCGCCTTCCTGGGCATGCTGGCCTGGTCCGACACGGCCCTGCTCTACCGGTGCGACATCGACGGTCCCCAGCGGACGGCGCTCCTG
Organism: Thermoflexus sp.; assembly: GCF_034432235.1. Lineage (NCBI taxonomy): Bacteria > Bacillati > Chloroflexota > Thermoflexia > Thermoflexales > Thermoflexaceae > Thermoflexus > Thermoflexus sp. The sequence continues at coordinate 2,815 of NZ_DAOUCJ010000053.1, forward strand.
GCCCTCCCGTGGCCCCAGCCCCCTGACCTGCGCCGTCTGCACCAACAGAAGCAGCGCTATCGTCACGCCCTGAACCCCACCTACCGCCGCAGCAACGTCCAGGTGGTGGTCCACTGGGGCAACCGAGATCGGGAGGAGTGGCCCCCGCAGGCGTTCACCATGCTTCTGGCTTTCTATGAGGCGGCTCTGAGCCGCGTGCTGGCGGAGATCCAGGAGAGCAGCGGGGAAAGCCTCTTTGATCCGATCGCCCTGCGCCGGGCGATCCCGGATGGCTGGATCCTCCTCCGCATCCCTCAGGGCCGGATGAAGGACATCACGGCGACCGACTGGTTCATGGAGGATACGATCCTGCGCGTCATGCGCT
>NZ_DAOUCJ010000054.1 GCF_034432235.1 Thermoflexus sp.
GCCGCAATCTGCGCCTCCACCTTCTCCATCCGATCCGTCAGCGCCGCAATCTGCGCCTCCACCTTCTCCATCCGATCCGTCAATGCCGCAATCTGCCGGCTGTTCTCCCCGAGGACCTCCCAGATTCGGTCGAACTCCTCATGGATCTCTAACCGAAGACGCTCCACCTGCGCCGGGAGAGCCAGAAGGTCCTCCGTCAACAACTTGCGGCGTACCTCCTCCCGGAACGCCGGATCGCGATCCAGCAGCTCTAAAAACTTCATGCGAAACACAGGATCCTGAAGCAGCTCCTCGATCATCTGAGGGGTCATGGACCGGCCCTCCCGCTCTATCGGTCTTTTCTCAGGTTAACATGGGTCACAAGAGGCTGTCAACCCGCCCTGTCGCTCCACCGGGGCGTTGCAAGCTTCATTTCAGACCAATGCCATCCGCATCGGCTTCATGAGGCGGGATGTATTGTTCGACAAAAGACTCCCTTTCGCGTTAGAATGACGCTGATTATGGGAGAACCGGCAGAGGAGGGACATCTCACGATGGCGATCCGTTGTCGGAAATGCGGCCGCGAGGCGGCCATCATGATGCGCCAGCACCGGCTGGCCCTGTGCGATGCGCATTATCTGGAATGGTTTGTGGAGCAGACCGAGCGGACCATCCGGATGTTCCGGATGTTCGATCGCTCGGAGCGGGTGCTGGTGGCCGTCTCGGGAGGCAAGGACTCCTTGAGCTTATGGGATGTGTTGCTACGCCTGGGCTATCAGGCCGATGGGCTCTACATCGGCCTGGGCATCGACGGCGGTATCCGCTACTCCGATCAGTCCTATGAGAAATGCCGGCGCTTTGTGGAGGAACGCTGGCCGGACGCCCGGCTCATTGTGGTGGACGTTAAAGAAGTCTATGGCGAGACCATCCCGGAAGTCGCTGCCCGGACCCTGCGAGGGCGGGATAAGCCGTGCGCCGTATGTGGACTGATCAAGCGCTATATTATGAACCGCGTCGCGTATGATGGCGGCTACGCGGCCCTGGCGACAGGACATAATCTGGATGATGAGGTCGCTGTGCTCTTCGGCAATGTGATGAACTGGCAGGTCGGCTATATGGCCCGCCAGGGCCCTGTGCTGCCCGCCTCCCGACCGGGATTCGCCCGCAAGGTGAAGCCCTTCTGTCGCTTTTACGAGCGCGAGACCGCCGCCTATGCCCTGCTCCGGGGCATCGATTACATCTACGATGAATGTCCATACGCGGAGGGATCCACCAGCATCGCCTACAAGGAGTGGCTGGCGAAACTTGAGGAGGAACGCCCGGGTACCAAGCTTCGCTTCTATCTGGGCTTTCTGAAGGCGAAGGAGGAGGGCCTGATCGCTTTTCGGACCGATGAGGCCGAGCTGCATGCCTGTGAGAAGTGCGGGCAACCCACTTCGGCGCCGGGGATCTGCGCGTTCTGCCGGCTGTGGGAACGTCGACGGCCTGCCCGCACGATCGCCGCGCCGGTTCTCTCTGTGGAGGAGTAAGGCATGCGTATTGTCTCCCTTCTTCCCGGCGCCACCGAGCTGGTCTGCGCCCTGGGGCTGGAGGAGCAACTGGTGGGTGTCTCCCACGAATGTGACTTTCCGCCTGAGGTGGTCGCCCATCTACCCCGTTTGACTCGCAGCACCCTTCCCGAAGGCCTCTCCGATCCCGCTGCGATCGATGCGGCCGTTCGGGAGAAGGCTCGGAGAGGCGAGGCGCTTTACACGATCGACGAGGAGCAACTCGCCGCCCTGGAACCCGATCTGGTCCTTACCCAGGCTCTGTGTGAGGTCTGCGCCGTTCCCCAAGGCCAGGCCGTGCGGGCTTCGGTTCGGCTCCGACGCTCACCCCGCGTGATCGCAGTGAACACCCATCGCCTGGAGGATCTCTTTGAAAGCCTGCAGCAGATCGCGGAGGCCGCAGGGGTTCCCGAACGGGCAGAATCCCGAATCCGGGAATGGCGCCATCGCCTGGCCCGGGTGGAAGCGGCCGTGGCCGGCGCACCCCGGCCCCGAGTCCTGATGCTCGAGTGGCTGGATCCCCCCTTCCGCTGCGGCCACTGGATTCCGGACATGGTAACGATCGCAGGGGGAACGGAAATCATGGGGCGAGCCGGAGAGCCCTCCTCTCGGATCCGCTGGGAGGAAATCGAGAAGGCGCAACCGGAGGTCATCGGTCTCATCCCATGCGGATATCGCCTGAACGAGGTCATCTCGGCTCAATCCCTCCTGACTCGCCTGTCTTTCTGGACCCGAATCCCGGCGGTGCAGAAGGGGGAGGTCTATGCTTTAGACGCCTCGGCTTACTTCAGTCGGCCTGGCCCTCGCACCATCGACGGCATTGAGCTGCTTGCCGCCCTGCTCCATCCGGATCGCTTTCACACCCCGCTGGTGGAGCGGGCGGCGCAACGCCTATCGCCCCCTCCCCTCTCCCACCACGGATGAAGCAGAGGGCTTCCACAAGGCGACCGGGAGGTGCTTCTATGAATCGTCCGCTGATTGCGCCCTCCGAACTGGAAACCCTGACTGCTCAGTTCGGACCGCAGCCGCATCAGCACGCGACGGTCATCGCAAATGGATGGTGGGAAGAGGTGCGCCGGAGCCTGAGCCGGCGCCGGGGAGAGGTTCTCATGGTCATCCAGCGGCCAGGGGGTGAGATCCTGGTTCACACGAAAGCGTTCTATCCTCCGGAAGCCTATCGGCTGCTGACCGGAGGTATCGGATGGGAGGAGACCGCATGGGATGCTCTGCATCGGGAGATCGAGGAGGAGACCGGCCTGCCTGTGCACTCAGCAACATGGTGGGGTCTGATCACTTACACTCTCTACCCCTCAGAGGCGGGTCGGGATCAGGGCATCCCCTTTGTTTCATTTGTCTTCCATGTCTATACAGAAGGAGAACCCCGTGCAGCGGATTGGGCAGAGCGGATCGCTGCCTTCCGCTGGATCTCCCCGGAAGCCCTCCCCGAGATCGCCCGTCGTCTGGAATCCCTCGATGCCCCATGGAGGGGCTGGGGCGCCTTTCGCGCCATCGGACATCGCTTTGTCTGGGAACATCATCGCGAACACCTGCTTCTCCGGCCATAACGATCCTCTTGGGACCCTCAACCAGAGGCTATAACGAGGACCAGAGCGTGGTCAGCGTGCGCTGGAACAGATGGATATGTTCCAGCGCTTTTCCGGCTCCCATCGCCACACAGGCCATCGGGGCATCCGCCACATAAGCCGGGACACCCGTTTGCTGGGTGAGAAACTCGTCGATCCGCCGGAGCATCGCTCCTCCCCCCACCAAGGCCATCCCCCGGTCGATGATATCCGCCGCCAGCTCCGGCGGCGTCCGTTCCAGAACAGCCCGAACCACCCCGATGACGGCCTGGAGAGGCTCCTGGATCGCCTCCAGCACTTCCTCCGAACTCAAAGTGATGGTGCGCGGCAGGCCGGTGACCAGATCCCTTCCCTGCACTTCCATCGTCAAGGGAGGATCCAGCGGGAGGGCTGTGCCGATCTGGATTTTCACCTGCTCTGCGGTAGGCTCTCCGATCGCCATATTATATTTGCGGCGCACATAACCGATGATGGCCTCATCCATACGAATACCGCCCACTCGAACGGAATGGGCAGTCACAATCCCCAGCATGGAAATCACGGCCGCCTCGGTCGTGCCGCCGCCCAGATCCACCACCATATTGCCTGTAGGAGTATCCACCGGCAGCCCCGCCCCCAGGGCGGCCGCCAGAGGCTCAGGGATCAGATAAACGTGGCCAGGATGGGCGCCTGCGGCCACGGCCGCTTCATGCACTGCGCGGCTCTCCACGCTGGTCACCCCGTAAGGGACCGAAATCATCACATGGGGGCGGAAAAGGCGGACGGGTCCGCATACTTTGGCGATGAAATACCGAAGCATTCGCTCGGTCACATAATAATCCGCAATCACCCCATCCCGAAGAGGCCGAATCACCTCAATGACCTCCGGGGTGCGGCCATACATCGCCCGGGCCTCTTCCCCAACCGCCAGGATCTCATCCCCATCCACAGGCATGGCCACCACGGAGGGCTCCTGAAGGACAATCCCCCGGCCGACCTCATAGACCAGCACGTTCGCGGTGCCCAGATCGATCCCTAAACGTTTGGTCAGCATCACAAAGTCCCTATCCCCTGATGTTTTACGCAAGGCTTCACGGAGCGCTGGACCCAGCGGATCCTTCCCGACGGATTCGGCGGCGGCGGGCCACCTCCAGGCGAACCCGGGAGCGGCGCAGAGCCGCCAGAGCGGCGTTCAGATCGACGCCCGCCGGTCGCTCCTTCAGGATCTGCTCCGCCCGCTGACGGGCTTCCTCAGCCCGCGCGATATCGATCTCCTCCGCCCGCTCCGCCACATCCGCCAGGACGATCACCTTCTCCGGGGTCACTTCCATGAATCCCCCATGGATCGCAAACCAGAGCTCCTCGCCCCCCCTCCGGGCCAGCAACGGCCCAACGCCCAGCGCGGTCAGCAACGGCGCATGTCCGGGCAGGATCCCCAGCTCCCCCTCCACTCCAGGGGCCACCACCATATCCACATCCCCGCTGAACAGGGCGCGCTCCTGTGTGACGATCTCCAGGCGCATCGGGCTCATCCGGCAATCTCCTCCTTCAGACGGTTCCACCGCTCCATCAGCTCTGGAAACCCGATTCCCTGAGCCAGTTCCTGGACCGCCACCTGTATGTAGTCCCGGTCCAGGCGATCCCGATAGCCCTCCAGAATCCCACGCACATCCCGCTCATCGATAGGCTCCCAGCGGGCGAGCTTGTAAATCATGAGATCCTCCGGGGAAACAAAACCCAGCGGAATCCCGAACAATCGCGCTTCCCGGGCCCGCTGGATCGCCCGGTGATCCAGGCTTAGCGAGGCGCTATGCAGCGCCACCGAAAACCGACGCGTAAACGCCAGCTTCACCAAAGCCCCGGCCGCAAGGCGCACGAGAGCGCCAGGAGGAACACGGAACCCCTCATGCTCGAATCGGACAAGCAGGGCAGGCAGCTGCTCCTGCGGGAGCATCAGCAGGACATCGACATCCACGGTGGTGCGGGCGATCCCCCCCCAGGGCGGCGGCCGGTCCCCCGATGATCACATAGGGAATGTCTTCCCCCTCCAGGATACGATGGAGACGCTGCAACATCTCCTGGAACGAAGCGGTCTTCCCGGGAGTCTCCGCCCTTTCCACCTCGTTCATCAAAACGCAGAGGGACTCCACCATCTCCACGCGTTCCGGCAAGGGGATCTCCGCCAGGGTCAGGAGCTCCTCTTCGCGGAGGGCCCGGTAGCCTTCCACGATGCGGCGCCAGCGCTCTTGTGGATCCTGGCCCTCGAAACTCATCGCAGCTCCCCGCGGCGCAGGCGCTCCGCCTTCTCTACGGCCTCGTCGATGGTGCCGACCATATAGAAGGCCGCCTCGGGCAGATCGTCGTGCTTGCCCTCCAGGATCTCCTTGAAACCGCGCACCGTCTCCTTCAGCGGGACATAGCGGCCGGGCAGGCCGGTGAACTGCTCGGCGACAAACATCGGCTGGCTGAAGAACCGCTCGATCTTCCGGGCCCGCGCCACGATCAGCTTATCCTCCTCAGACAACTCATCGATCCCCAGGATGGCGATGATGTCCTGGAGATCCTTATAACGCTGGAGCACCCGCTGCACCTCGCGGGCCACCGTATAATGCTCCTCCCCAACGATCCGCGGGTCCAGGATCCGGCTGGTGGAAGCCAGCGGATCCACGGCCGGGTAAATCCCCTTCTCCGCGATGCTTCGCTCCAGGGCGATGGTGGCGTCCAGATGAGCGAACGTCGCCACCGGGGCGGGATCCGAGTAATCGTCCGCCGGCACATACACGGCCTGCATCGAAGTGATCGCGCCGCGCCGGGTAGAAGTGATGCGCTCCTGCAGCTGCCCCATCTCGAAGGCCAGGGTGGGCTGATAACCTACCGCCGAGGGCATGCGGCCGAGCAGGGCGGAGACCTCCGAGCCGGACATCACGAAACGGAAGATGTTATCGATGAAAATGAGAACATCCCGCCCCTGATCCCGGAAGTATTCGGCCATCGTGAGGGCGGTCAGCCCCACCCGCAAACGAACCCCCGGCGGTTCGTTCATCTGACCGAAGACCATCACAGTCTTGTCAATCACCCCTGCTTCAATCATCTCGCGGTAAAGCTGCGTGCCCTCGCGGGTGCGCTCGCCGATCCCGGCGAAGACAGAGATCCCCTTGTGGACCGTTGCGATGTTCCGGATGAGCTCCATGATGATCACCGTCTTGCCTACCCCCGCGCCGCCGAAGACCGCCACCTTCCCACCCCGCATGAACGGGGCGATGAGATCGATCACCTTCAGCCCGGTCTCGAAGACTTCGATCTGAGTCGATTGCTCCTCGAGGGAGGGCGGGGGCTGATGGATCGGCCGATACTCCTGAGCGCGAACCGGGCCTTTATCATCGATTGGCTCGCCCAGCACGTTGAATACCCGGCCCAGGGTGGCCTCCCCAACCGGCACCGTGATCGGAGCCCCCGTATCATACGCCACCATGCCCCGGCGGAGCCCATCTGTGGTATCCATCGCGATGCAACGAACCGTCCCACCGGCCAGATGCTGCTGCACCTCCAGCACCAGCCGGTGGCCATCGCGGGGAACCTCGATGGCATTATAAATATCCGGCAACTCCTCCGGCGGGAACTCCACATCCACCACATTTCCCAGGATCTGCACAATCCGTCCCACAGAGCCTTTCGCCATCGCTTTCTTCCCTCCGGAAATGATCTGAGTTGAGGAAGATACTCCCCAAGCCCCGGGGAAAAGCGAACCGTGTAACTACCGGAAGAAGCCGTTAACGGCTGGCTCCGACGCGCAGGCGCGCCTGGATCTGCGCCCGGGCGGCCTGGCGCATGGCCTCCGCCCCGCCGGCGATATCCAGCATCTCACTGGTGATCGATTGCTGGCGGGCCTTGTTGTAGCTCAGGGTCAGCGTATAAATCAGATTCTCCGCGTTCTCCGTCGCATTGCGCATGGCCACCATGCGGGCTGAATGCTCGCTGGCCAGGCTCTCCAGAACCGCGTGATAGACCTGAAGCTCCACGAAGCGCGGCAGAATCACATCCAGCAATTGCGCCGGGTCCGGTTCGTAAATAAACGTTTTGTTCGCCACCGCCCGGGTGTCCAGCCGCTCGACGGCCTCTGGAACCGCCGGCTCATGGCCCTGGGCGAAGCGAAGCGGCAGCAGCCGCCGGACCCGGGGGCGCTGGACCATCGTGTTAATGAAATCCGTGTAAGCGATGTAGATCTCATCCACGCTCCCTTTCAGAAACTCCTCCATGGCCACCCGGGCGATCGGGCGCACATCGGTAAAACGAGGCCAGCGAGGCATCGGCGAGAAATCCGCCACCAGCGCCCCGCGCACCCGGGCCACCGCATCCCTTCCCTTTCGTCCTACAGTAAGAAAGGAGACAGGGGCCCGGCTGACGGCGGCGAACCGGAAAGCCAGGCGGATGACATTATCATTGTAAGCGCCGCACAGACCTCGATCGGCGGTAATCAGGATCAGCAAAACCCGGTGCACAGGGCGCACTTCCAGCAGGGGATGAAGCAACGCGCTGGCTTCCGCCTGATGGGCGAGATGGACCAGGACCTCCCAGGCTTTCTGGGAATAAGGGCGGGATGCGAGGGTCATCTCCTGAGCCCGCCGCATTTTGGAAGCGGAGACTGCCTCCATAGCGCGGGTAATCTGAGAGATACTTCGAACGGTTCGAATACGGCGTCGCAATTCCCGAAGAGTGGGCACGACTTTAACCTCCCGACTCGGTCTGTCGGATCACATCCCAGCATTCGACAACGGAAGGAAGAGGCTCCCGCCACAACCACTCCGCCCGGATCCGGAACCCCGGCACAGCCTCCGATGTTACCCAACCTTCGGATACTCGCTCTGTCCGATAAGAGTCGCCCTGCCGCTCCACCATCACCACCCGCGCTTCCTCATCCACCCACCAGATCTCCCGGACCCCCGCCTCCCGATACGCTATACGCTTCTCCCCCAGATCATAATCCCGGGTGGACTCGGAAAGGATCTCCACCGCCAGGAGAGGAGGCCCCATTACTTTTTTCTGCACAATAGGGGTTCCGGACGAGATCACCATGATGTCCGGTGAAAACTGGCGAGAGCCGGCCTGGAACAGAGCATTGCTCCCCACCACACGGCCGATCCCATGGGCTTCCACATAAAGGCGTAGCAGGGTCAGCAGAAAGGCCTGGCGATCCTCATGAGAGAAACTGGCCGGGGAATGCACAATCACCACCCCATCGATGTATTCGGCTTTGAGATCTTCGCCCACCAGCGCATCAAACTCCGCCTCGCTCACTCCATACAGGCGGAGAAGATAAGGATAATCGCTATGCACCTCCAGAGGACGAAGAACATGCATGGTTCACGCCCCGCGTATCGCTTCCCAGCATCGGATAACCGGAGGAGCAGACTCATGCCACAACCACTCCGCCCGGATCCGAAACCCCGGCACGGCCTCCGACATCACCCAGCCTTCGGACACCCGCTCCGTCCGATAAGAGTCGCCCTGCCGCTCCACCATCACCACCCGCGCTTTCTCATCCACCCACCAGATCTCCCGGACCCCCGCCTCCCGATACGCGGCCCGCTTCTCCCCCAGATCGTAATCCCGCGTGGATTCCGATAGGACCTCCATCACGAGGTCTGGGGGGCCCTCGATTTCTTTTGAAGTGACCCTCGTCGTGTCTCCCACCACCATGATATCCGGCGCGAACCGACGGGAGCCGACGCGGAACAGGGCGTTACCGCCGAGGACGATCCCCCTACCCTGCTCGCTTACATAGAGGTTCAACAATGTGAGCAGAAAAGCTACCCGCCATTCGTGACTTACGGAAGCTGGCGAATGCACAATCATCACCCCGTCCACGTATTCGGCTTTAAGATCCTCATTGCCCAGCGCATCAAATTCGGCTTCGCTGATCCCATACAGGCGAAGCAGATAAGGATGAAAGGGCTCAATTTCCACCTGAACCCGTGCCTCCGGAACAGCCGCCATGCCCCTCACCCCCGATCATCCCGCCAGCCAGCCGCGGTTGAACTCCTCAATCGCCCGGCGCAGCTTTTCTTCTGTCTCCTTTGTGATCTCCTTCCGCTCGGCGATATCCCGACCGACCTCGGGGTAGTTCGTGGCCATGAAGCGCAGGAACTCCTTCTCCCACTGACGCACTTTCTCCACCGGGATCGGATCCAGATATCCGTTGGTCCCGGCGAAAATCACCATCACCTGCTCTTCCAGAGGCATCGGCTCATACTGAGGCTGCTTCAGAACCTCTGTCAGCCGCTTGCCCCGCTCGATGATGGCCAGGGTGGTCTTATCGAGATCCGACCCGAACTGCACGAAGGCAGCCAGCTCCCGGAACTGGGCCATCTCCAGGCGCAGCCGCCCAGCCACCTGCTTCATGGCCTTCGTCTGGGCGGCGCCCCCCACCCGGGAGACGGAGATCCCCACGTTAATCGCCGGGCGAATGCCCGCATTGAAGAGATCGGTCTCCAGATAGATCTGGCCGTCCGTAATGGAGATCACGTTGGTCGGGATGTAGGCCGAGACATCCCCCAGTTGCGTCTCCACGATCGGCAGCGCCGTGAGGCTTCCGCCCGATCCCCTGACCTTCAGGATCTTCAGGTTTTCTTTATCCGGGCGCGCCTCCAGAGCTTTCATGGCCTCTTTGTAACCCAGGGGGCCGGTATACACCTTCCCATCGACTCCCTCTTTGGTGTCCTCTGGCGCATCCTTGGGGACAATGATGTATTTGTTCGCCAGACGGGCTGCGCGCTCCAGCAGGCGGGAGTGAAGGTAGAAGATATCGCCGGGATAAGCCTCCCGGCCCGGCGGACGCCGGAGCAGCAAAGAGACCTGGCGATAGGCCCAGGCATGCTTAGTGAGATCATCGTAGACAATGAGCGCATCATTGACCAGCTGCCCATCCACGATCACCCCGTTCTCCATCACCTCCTCACCCATCGCACAACCTGCATAGGGCGCAATATATTGCAGCGCCGCAGGGTCGGAGGCAGTAGCGGCCACCACAATGGTGTAATCCATCGCGCCGTAGCGCTCCAGGGTGGCCACCAGACGGGCGACCTGGGCCCGCTTCTGGCCGATCGCCACGTAAATGCAAACCATCCCCTTCCCTTTCTGGTTGATAATCGTATCCACCGCGATAGCCGTCTTCCCGGTCTGGCGGTCCCCAATGATCAGCTCTCGCTGGCCACGGCCGATGGGGATCATGGCATCGATCGCCTTGATGCCCGTCTGGACCGGCGTATCCACATCCTGGCGCTTAGTCACCCCCGGAGCGATCCGCTCGATCGGCCGGTAACGATCCGTCACAATCGGCCCCTTGCCATCCAGCGGGCGCCCCAGGGGATCGACCACACGGCCCAGCAGCGCCTGGCCCACCGGCACGGAGGCGATCCGGCCGGTTCCGCGGACCTTCATCCCCTGACGGATCCCGCTGAAATCCCCCAGGATGATCACACCGACATTGTCCCGCTCCAGGTTGAAGGCGATCCCCATCACCCCGTTCTCGAATTCCACCAGCTCGCTGGCCATCACGTTGCGGAGGCCCGAACACCGGGCGATCCCATCCCCGGCTTCGATCACCTCGCCGATTTCGGCGACCTCCACTTCAGGGGTATAGGCCTCGATTCGTTGCTGCAGCGAAGCGATCAACTCCTGCCAGGCGTCTGTTCGATCAGCCATCGCCCACCTCGCATCCATGGGATACGGGAACACAAACCCAGCTTGTTATGTGAAAGGGGTCACGGAGATATTATAACCCAGGCGATTCATCGGTGAGGAGGACAGCTGTCCACAAATCGGGATTCTTAAAGTTATCAGAACATCTCCCTCACGGCCTCAGACGGGCAACCGTCTCCGCGTCCAGGCGCTGCACCAGGGCGGTCACCAGCGCGATAGCCCGCTCGATGTCATCCCGATGGACAATAGCGCCATGGCTGTGGATGTGTCGTGCCGGGACGCCGATCACCAGGGTCGGAACCCCACCTTTATGAAGGTGGATCACCCCGCCGTCGGTAGCTCCGCCCTCGATCACCGAGAACTGAACAGGGATCCCCATGGATTGAGCGGTCTCCACGGCGAGATCTCGCAACCGGAGGTTCGGGATCATCCGGGCATCATAGACAACGATCGTGGGCCCTCCCCCGAGCTTCACCGGCGATTCCTCCGGCTTGATCCCGGGCACATCCCCCGCAATATCCGATTCCAGGATCAGCGCGACCTCCGGGTTGACTTTCTCAACACTGGTAGCCGCCCCCCGCAGGCCGACCTCTTCCTGAACGGTCGCCACCCCATACACCGTATTGGGGTGGCCCTCCCGGGCCAGACGTCGCAGGACCTCCACCAGCACAGCACAGCCCACCCGATCATCGAACGCTTTCGCCAGATAGGTCCGGCCGCTGGCCAGCACCTGGAAAGGCGCGAGGGGGACGATGGGATCGCCCACCCGCACGCCCGCCTCTTCCACTTCTTTTGCGGAGGTCGCGCCGATATCGATATACATATCCTTCTTCTCAACGACTTTCTTTCGCTCGTCCGGAGGAAGCAGGTGAGGCGGCTTGGCGCCGATCACCCCGATCACATCTCCCTTGTAGGTTTTAATGACCACGCGCTGGCCCAGAAGAACCTGGTCGAACCAGCCTCCCAGGGGGGTAAAACGAATGAAGCCTTCGGGGGTGATGTGCTTGACCATGAAACCGATTTCATCCATGTGCGCAGCAAGCATCACCCGGGGCCCGTTCTCCCCCTGCCGACAGATCAAACTGCCGATATTGTCCTGTTCCACCTCCCCCAGGTCCTCCAGAAGCCCACGCATCACCTCTCGAATTTCGGTCTCATAGCCGGGAACGCCGTGAGCTTCCGTCAGAGTTTTGAGGAGCATGGCAAGTTCATCCATGGGTTCAACCTCCTGAAAAGAGCTCCTGGAAACGGGCTAGCCCCAAAACGGATTCTCCCTGGGTCTCAGGAGGCTTGAGTTCGGCCATGCAATCCCTTCAACAGGAGAGCGCCGCATGGGGAACCGATAGCGGTTCGTGAGCCCATCGCCCGTTCATGGCCATCAGCCCGTAACGCTCCGGATGCCGCCCGCGAACCACCCGGAACATGTAAGCGCGATCGTGGTAATCGAAGATCTCCACCTCCCGCTCATCCGTCGCGGATACGGAGACCAGATAAGTCCCTTCCAGAAGAGGAAGGGAGGGAATCGTGTAGATGAGCTCTCCCTCTCCATCCACCCAGGGGATCTCCAGGCCGGAGAACGCCGTATTGGGACCACAGATGTGAACCCCATCGTGGCGGTGAATCGCCAGACCGAAAACTGGCCTCTCGATCCGTTCTAAGGCTCGATAACGCAGATGGATGTGCACCGTTTCACCGGTTTCAAACTGATAGCGTTCCATCCCGGTCGAATCCGTGAGATAAACGCGCTCAATCTGCAGACGACCGCTTCCCCAGCGAGGGATGGCGGCTTGCTGATTCGGCATGGCCAGGGACCGCTCATCCCGGCGGTGCACATGATCCAGATAGGCCTGCACAACCCCTGCAGGTGCCCCTTCCATCCGAACCCGGCCGTGATCGAACCATAACACGCGATGGCAAAGACGTTGAACCGCGTTCAGATCGTGGGAAACCAGAAGGATCGTCACTCCCGAACGCTGGAGGGCGAACAAATGCTCCAGACACTTCTGCTGGAACGCCGCATCGCCAACAGCCAGCACCTCATCCACCAGCAGGATCTCCGCATCCAGATACACCGAGACCGCAAAGGCCAGGCGAACATACATCCCAGATGAGTAGTGCTTCACCGGGACATCGATGTAATCCTCCAGCTCGGCGAAGGCCACAATGGCATCCAGACGGCGGGCCATCTCGCGACGGGGAATGCCTAGGAAAGCCCCGCTCAAAAAGACGTTCTCCCGCCCGGTCAGCTCGGGATGGAAGCCCACCCCCAGTTCAAGCAGAGCCGCCACACGACCCCGGACCTCCACCCGGCCTGAGGTCGGCTCCAGAACGCGGGCGGCCAGCTTGAGGACCGTGCTCTTGCCCGCTCCGTTCGGCCCGATGAGGCCCACGGTTTCCCCAGGCTGAACTTCGAAGGAAACATCCCGCAAGGCCCAGAAGGTCTCAGCAGGCTGACGCCGCCAGAGCCTCCAGCTTTCAACAAAGAGCTCATGGAAAGAACGAGGGCGCTGGCGGTGCATATGAAAGCGCTTCGAAACCCGATCGAAACGAATCATTCCCTTGTGAGCCCCTATCTTTAGATCCGATGAAATTCTATATCGTTGGGCTCCGCCTCTTATGCCCGCACTCCCAGACGGGCAGCGACGATCTCCGCGATCTCCTCCGGGTGACGGGCGACTGGGATGCCCACGCTCTCCAGTTTGGCAATCTTCTCCGTCGCAGAACCCGTTCCCCCTTCGATGATCGCACCGGCGTGGCCCATCCGCTTGCCCGGTGGCGCCGTCCGCCCGGCGATGAAGGCGGTCACCGGCTTGCTCATGCGGGTGGCGATGAAATCCGCCGCCCGTTCCTCTTCCGCGCCACCGATCTCTCCAATCAACACCACGTGCTCTGTCTGCGGATCCTCCTCAAACATCGCCAGGATCTCCACGAAGTTGGTCCCGGGGATGGGATCCCCTCCAATCCCCACACAGGTGCTCTGGCCGATCCCGCGCTGGCTCAGGGCAGCGATCACCTCATAGGTCAGGGTCCCGGATCGGGAGACGATCCCAACCGGCCCGGGTCGAGTGATGTGCCCGGGAATGATCCCCACCTTGCATTCCCCGGGAGTGATAAGGCCCGGCCCGTTGGGCCCGACCAGACGCACTCCCTTGCGGTCTAAGTAAGCGCGGACCCGGATCATGTCCTGCACCGGGATACCCTCTGTGATACAAACGATCAAGGGGATGCCCGCATCGGCGGCCTCCAGAATGGCATCGGGGGCGGAGCGAGCGGGGACAAAGATCACTGAGCAATTGGCTCCCGTGGCTTCCACAGCCTCCTTCACGGTATCGAAAACCGGAATCCCCAGAACCCACTGCCCGCCCTTGCCCGGAGTAACGCCGGCCACTACCTGGGTGCCGTATTCTCGCATTTGCTGGGTATGAAACTGGCCTTCCCGACCGGTGATCCCCTGCACGACCACGCGGGTGTTCCGGTTGATCAGAATGCTCATGGGACTCGCTCCTCCATGAGAGAAGGATCAACATCAACCCTCCGTCCTGCCGCTAGGCGATGGGGAAGGACACCCCTCAGGAATCCTCCCGTGGAAGGCCCGAACGTTCCCAGATCCTCCGGCCTTCACGCATCGCGACCCAGACCACAGATCCAGGCTGTTGGGATAGATCCCGGGCCTCCTCTTCTGTGTAAACAAATATCTCCAGAGGCAGTCCGCTGCGAAGAGGTGTATATCGCATGGCTCGCTCAAAGAAGGGCTCGGGGGCCTCCCGCACGATCACCAGCAAGTCGATATCGCTTCCGGGCCCCTCCTCGCCGCGAGCATAGGAGCCGAAGAGCCACACCTCCCGCACCTCTGAAGCCGGCTCGATCACCTCCTGAAGCCATCGCCGCAGGCCCGCCCACACTCGTTCTCGATCAACCTTCCATATCCGAACGGACATAATCCAAAATCTCCTCTGCGAACCGGATGGCCTCGAGGGCCTCCCGACGGGTGTAAAGCTCGAAGGGAGCGCCAGCAGGATGGGCATTGGGATAACGGGGGCCGATATAATACTTGTCGAGAATACGGGCGGCTTGCAGGAGATCCTCTGGGATCGCTTCGCCGATCTGTTCCAGCAGCAGCCGGACGGAATGGCCCCAGGCGATTTGATTCCGCTTCAGATAAAGGGCCTGGAGGGCTTTTTCCGGCGCCTGATGGGCGGCGAAGCATGCCCATTCGTAATCTTCCAGCCGCAAGCTTTCCTGAGCGTGGCGCAAATCCGCCTGGGCCTGCTTCCACCAATCCCGCCAGCGGTTCATTCGGACTCCCTCGCCTTGAGCTTACTCCCGGCGTTCTCCATCCCCCGCCAGGCGCACAGCGAGCTGAGCGGCTTCCACCAGCGTGGTCGCCGTGTGAAGCGTCACCCCCCGAGCTTCCCGAAGGATGGCCCGCCCTTCTTCCTCATTAGTCCCCACCAGTCGAACCACCACCGGCACCCGAGGGCGGACCATCTCAAAGGCAGCCAGCATTCCCCGAGCCACCTCATCGCAACGGGTGATGCCGCCGAAAATGTTGATCAGCACCGCCTTCACGTTGGAATCGGAGAGGATCAGGCGCATGGCCGCGGCCACCCGCTCCGCGCTCGCTCCGCCCCCGATGTCCAAGAAGTTGGCCGGGCGGCCCCCATAAAGCTGGATGATATCCATCGTGGCCATGGCCAGGCCGGCCCCGTTGACCATGCACCCGATGTTTCCATCCAGCTGCACATAGCTGATGCCGTATTTGCGAGCCTCCCGTTCGCTCGGGGTCTCCTCATCTTCATCCCGCATCGCTGCCAGATCGGGATGACGGAACAGCGCGTTGTCATCGATGATCACCTTGCCGTCCAGGGCCAGCAAGGCCGGACCGGGGACTATGGCCAGCGGGTTGATCTCCGCCAGGGTGGCATCGTTGTCTTCAAAGCAGCGATACAGGCCGAGGGCAATCTGGGTGAAAGAAGGCCACAGGGAGCGATCCAGACCGATCCCCGCCGCGAGAGCCCGGGCCTGATACTCCCGCAAGCCGAGCTCCGGCTCGATCAGCACCCGGACGATTTTCTCCGGCGCCGTTCGGGCTACCTCCTCGATATCCACCCCACCGGCAGAAGAAGCCATAGCCGCCACCCGGCGCCGGGCCCGGTCGATGGTCAGACCCAGATACAGCTCCGCCTGGATCTCGGCGGCCTCATCCACGAGGACCCGGCGCACCGGCAGGCCCTTCAGCGTCATACTGAGGATCTGCTCAGCGACCTGCTCAGCCTCCTCCGGGGTGCGGGCCAGGCGGATCCCGCCTGCCTTCCCCCGCCCGCCCACCAAGACCTGGGCCTTCACCACCACGGGTTTGCCCAGCTCCTTCGCGATGGCGCGGGCCTCCTCCGGGCTGGTCGCCACTTTCCCCCGTGGGATGGGGATCCCATACCGCGCGAAGAGCTGCTTGGATTGGAACTCGTGGAGCTTCATTGTGCCTCCCTCTCCATCGAGCTGTGAGCCCCTCGATCCAGACGACCCAGGAACCCCTGAAATGCGCGAAGATCACGGGACACCTGATCGAAGCAAGCGGGAAGACGCTGCGCCAGCTCCCTCAGGCGAGCCCGATCGAACACAAAGGTGTAGACGTTCCGAACCACGTGGCGAAATCGACGGTATTCATCGAGACAGTCTCGTGTGCTTCGCTGGAGCACCGCCGGCCGAAGGGATGGGATCTCCACACTTACCTGGCGAAGAAGATCCTCATGCCAGTGAGGCCCACCCGGCACCGCCTGATCGATCGCCCGAGCGATATCATAGAGGATACGCTCCACGCCGGAATAGAATCCATGCAGGTTGAGGGCGATGGCATCCCAGAAAGCCTCCTCATCAGAGCGAAGGGCCTGCTCCAGAAAGCGGGTCGTCCGCTCCACGACCCGACGCAGATCCTCGAGCTCTCCCTCGATCCGGCCGATCAGCAGCTGCACCTCGGGCCTCACAGATCCACCCCCTCCTCTTCGATCCGGCGAAGCAGCCGGGGCGCGTCCTGGATCTCCTCGATGGGAACCAAGTCCACACGGAAATCGGGGGCCAGCTCCGCCAGGGCCGCCTCCGCTTCGCTCAGGCGCTCGGGCGGGATGCCCTCCACCGCCAGATCGATATCCGAACCCTCATGGAACCATGGGGTGGACAGCGATCCGAAGACCCGCACCCGGCGGGCGCCGAAGCGTTCCCTCAGCAACCGGGCGGCCGCACGGGCTATCCCCCAGGCCCGCTCCTGACGCTGCGCCCGCCGGGCTTCCTCCTCCGCCCAGCGCCGCCGCCAGGCCTCCCGATAGGCCTCGATCTCCTCCGGAGTGAGATCCGCCGCAGTTTTCGGCATGCGCCGTCCCCTGGAAGAAGCATCCGAACCCGATTATAGCACGTGCTTCCTTTCACAAGTGGTGTTCCCGTCACCTTATGGAACCTGGAAAGCCATCACCCGGTTCCCTCCGGAATCCACCACCCAGACGAGCCCGTCGGGACCCACCGCGATTCCCTGAGGGAGGACAAATGAGGCGGCGTCCTCTCCATACTGTCCGAAGGCCAGGAGCGGCCGGCCGCTGCGATCGAACACCAGAACGCGAAAGCCTGTGGGATCGGTGGCGAAGATCCGCCCGCGGGCATCCACCGCCACATCGGGCTTGGTGGTGGGAAGCTGATCCAGCCATCCGGCGATCTCCCAGGCATGGACCGGGGCGCCGGAGGGGGTCAGGATCTGGATCCGCCGGTTCCATGTATCGGCGATCACCAGGTTCCCATCGGGCAGCGCGGCGATGCCGACCGGCTCATCCAGCCGTCCGGCCTCGACGCCGGGCCCGCCCCAGGCGTCCAGGAAGCGCCCTTCTCGATCGAAGACCTGGACGCGCTTGTTGCCGGTGTCCGTGACGTAGACGCGATCGCCCTGGATCAGGATGCCCCGGGGGCCGAAGAAGCGACCGGGTTGCTCCTGGGGATCCGTGACCCCCGCGTAGCCGCCCCATGCCCGGAGGAACCTTCCCTCAGCGGTGAACTGCTGGATCCGATGGTTCCACAGATCCGCCACATACACCGTGCCGTCCGGCGCCACTGCAATCCCCCAGGGCTCGTTAAACTGCCCGGCGCCCAGGGGCATCGGCCCGGGTCCATCTGGATCCACACATCCAGGTTCTCCCTGCTCATAGAGGGCGCAGAAGGAGCCCCAGAACCGGAGGAGCTGGCCGTCGGGAGAGAAGACCTGGACCCGATGGTTGCGCCCATCGGTGACATAAAGGGCGCCGTCCGGCCCGATGGCGATGCCGTGGGGATTCTGGAAACGCCCCGGCTCGCTTCCGGGCCCTCCGATGATCCGAACGGCCGTGAGCTCCCGGCGCACGGCGGCATATGGATCCGACGGCGGAGTGGGCACAGCCAGGGCCTGCTGTGGACGGAGAGGCCAGGCCTTCGCGGCCACATCTTTCCGGATGAAAAGCTTGAAATCGTGGGCCAGGGGCCAGGTATCGATCTGATGCCGTTTGCCGGTGATCCGATCATAACGCGTGTAATCCCGGCTCCAGAAGATATCCCAGAGGGCCGCCCGGCGCTCCGGATCCCGAAGCCAGCGCCACAGACGCTCCCAGGTGAGCTCCCGGTAATCCTCCATGGGCCACCAGATCAGATGGTATGAATATGCCTCATGGGTGGCCCGGAGGGCGTTTTCCACTTTATACCAGTTGGCACTGCCCACGATGACAACCGGTGACTCCAGAGCCTCGCGGTGAGGGGTTTCCCCGAAATAGCGCTGCCGCCAGTCGCGGAGATACCAGGAGAACGGCCAGGAGCTATCGTTATCGTAGGCGACCACCACCTGATCCCGACCGATCGCCCGGGCGATCTCCTCGATCTGCTGCATCGCGATCTTCACCCCGGGGCCGCCATGGGCGTAGACGCCATGTTCCAGGGCCAGATCATAATAGATGAAACTGAACCGCCAAGCGACCCGCAGGGTAGCAAACGTCAGGACCGCCAGGGCCGCCAGCGCAAAGGATTGCAGGAGGCCGGAGAAGCCCAGACGGGGATGCAAATGGATCCAGACGCCCAGGATGATCCCCATGCCCAGCGCGGCCGCAATCACCTGATTGGCCGCCACCAGAGATTCCAGGGTCGCGACCTGGCGCGCAAGCCCGACATGGAGCACAAGCCAGGCCCGCGGCCAGGCAGTGAGCATGCCCAGGAAGGCAGCCCCGAAAGGGAACACCAGCAGGGCAGCAATCGCGCCCCCCCCATGCCACCATCGCCGCCAGTCCATAGCACCCAGCGTATCCTGAAGGAAGACAGCCGAGAGGAGGATCATGGGCACCGTCAGGTGGACGGTCAGCCAGGGCATCTTTTCCCCGGCCAGCGTATATGCGATCCACGAGAGGATCGTCCAGGCGCTCAGGAAGCCCCGGAACGTCCACCCCAGGCGGTCCGGGATCGGGGCATCGGCAACCCATCGCCCCAGGTAATACCCTAGGGCCAGAAGGGAAAGCAGCATCGGCATAAATTCATACATCGGGGCGATGACGAAATAGTAAAAGAGCGGCTGGCTCCCCCGCTGGACGCACTGCTGGGCCAGCCAGTATCCCAGGGAACCGAGGTAACCGGTGGCGATGCCCGCGCCGTTGGTGAAAAACGTGGTGAACAGGGGAAGAGAGATCCCGAAGAAGATCCCCAGCAGGATAGGCCAGCGGCCTGGATCCCAGGCCATCCCAAGCCCGGTGCTCAGCGCCCCAAAGGCCAGGAACAGAATGAGAACCCGGACCATCTCATCGGTGATGCCACTGAACCCCCCGCTTTCAAACAGCGACATGGAAGCGAAAGGCTGCCGGAACAGCAGAAGGGAAACGGGATTGAGCCAGACCAGGCCCGCCGCCGGGAGCATCCAAAGGCTGAGTCCTCCAATGACCATCATCAGATCGAAAGTTGGCTGCTCGCGCAATCGAACACGCCCCCAGCGCCCGGCCAGCACCCAGGCCAGGACACCGATCCCGGCCAGGGCGATCAGCCCCCCGACCAAAGTGATCCACCGGCCGTGCTCCGGGATATTCTCCGGCCGGCATACGAAAGCCCCCGGGATCGGCTCTCGCCCGGATTCGAGCCCAAACAACATCGCCGCACCACCGGCGAGAAGCGACGCTGCTCCCACCCCCAGCCATTGCCGATCCTCCCGGGAGCATCGCGGATCCCGGAGCACCGTCACGCTCCAGGCAAGGAAGAGCAGGAGCCCATAGATCGCCAGATAGATGAAAGCAGCTTCCATCGTGGTGTAAAACAGCGCCATCACCGCCGCCAGGCCATACAGCCAGCGGGCCTCCCGGGTTTCCAGATAGGCGAAGATCATCCATACCGTGAGGACCGCCCATAGGGCCATCAGGCCCTCGTCTCGGATATACCGGCTGTGATACAGGATCATCGGGGAGATCAGGAAAAAGAGGGAGGCCAGGAGGCTTCCCCAGCGCCCCAGCCAGCGACGCATAAACAGTGGGAACATCACCAGAGCGATCCCTGCGAGAGCTACCGGAAGCCGGCCGGAGAAATCATCAGCGCCGAACAGGAGATAGGCCAGCGCATCCAGGTGGAACTTCAGAGGGCCATGCATCAGAGGCGTGTGCTGAAATCCGTTACCCCGAAACAGCTGCCAGGCGTAATAAACGTGCAGGCTCTCGTCATGGCTCATCACTCGATCGCCCAGACGCCACAGGCGGGTAAAGATAGCGGCGGCGAACAGCCCGAGATAAGCCCCGCGCTCCAGCGGCGAAAGATCGGCCCACAGCGCCCGCCATCGGGATGGCGAAGGAGCCATCAATATCCCTTCCATAGCCTGTTGGCGCTCCACAGAAGATCCAGAACCGGATGCCGATTATAACACGGTTCGGGGGGGAACCATCCGCCTTCTCGATCGGAACCCGGCTGCGCAGATCCGAACCCAGCAAATCCTACGGTGTGTTCTGAGCCTCTGCGCGAACCCACAACACCATCCGACGCGCTATCGGCTCCGCTCCCCTTTGATCCACAATGACAGGGATCAGGCGACCCACCCATCGATCCGGCTCCAGCGGAACCGGAATGCCCTCCGGGGTGAGCCACACGTCTCCAGCTCCCGAATCAGGCGGACGACGATGGACAGCGACCCGAAAGGCTCGGAAGGTCCACCGCCAGAATGCTTCTTCTTCCTCTTCAGCGACCACAACCAGGGAAAGCCCACCGGGCCATTCGTGGCGGCGCACGGCTTCCCTCCGCAGCCCTTCCACCAACTCATGCACTGCCGGAGAGGTCACCTCTGGAAGGGAAAACCCGGGGACCGGATCCACCCGCCGGGCCAGGGCGGCGGCTCCCGTCAGCTGGCCCAGGACTATGGCAAAAGCCAGGGCCCCGGCAACCCCGAGCGCGGCCGGGTTTCGAATCCCGGATCCCACGAAGAGATTCGCCGGAGATGCGCCCAGCGGCCTGCCCATCGCCCCCGGATCCAGGGAATCTTTCTCCCCCCCTGTCTCGAACAGGCCGCTCATGATCCAGAGTCCGAACCCCAGCAACCCCAGCACGCCGATGAGGACCAACCAGCGCGCTCCTTCCGGTGCTCCCCGGAGATTCATAAAAGCGGCGACTGTTCCCAGCCCGATCCCCCCGATCCCGGCTCCGCTGAGAACCGCCAGGGGCTGCAGCCGTCCGACGGGCCGCATCGCTTCCCAAACCCATTGCACGGCGAACCCCGCCAGGATGATCCATGGAATCAACACCACGGCGTGTTCTGTGAATAAGGCACCGAGTCGGACGAGCTGCAACCCGGTCCCGATCCCTGTGGCCATAGTCAGCGCCGTTCCAAAGCGATCGCGGCGGCGGATGGCCAGAATTCCCCCAGCCAGTCCCAGCGTCAGGATCAGCGCTTCTCCATAAAGGAAAGCCCGGAGAGCTTCCCACCCCATCGGAAGGCCCTCCGGCGCAAAGCCGGCGAGCCATGCCGAGAGACCCTCCACCGTCTCCTGCGCGCCGCTTCCCCGCCATCCCCCCCAGGCACCAGCCAGCAACGCCGTCGCCCCGAAAAGCCCGATGGCTTTCCAGTGCGGGAAAGCAGGCTCCGGCAAATCCAGCCAGAAAACCGGGAGGAGCATCAGACATCCGGTCCAGAAGGCGGGCCCGGCCGCGGCCCCTATCCCCAGCGCGATCCCCAAACCGATCCAGCGGGAAGGACGGGAAGCGCGCCCCATGGCCAGGGCCGTAGCCAGCGCCGCCGCGACCACGACGCTGCCGTCCAGGAATCGCGCCGCCATGAGAGCGGTGGGGGAGACGGCCCAGAGCCACGCCGCTCCAATCGCCGCGGCCCGGCCGATGGGGCGCAGAACGGCCCACAGGGCAAGGACAGTGAGGGCACCTGCCAGCGCCGCGCCGGAGCGCATCCATCCTTCATCCGGCCCGAAGATCTCAAACACCATCGCGTTCCAGCCTGCGAGCAACGGGCTTCCCCCGGGGGGCAATGTCCCGTCCCGCCACGCCGCCCAGGCCTGGGCAGCCTCTTCCGGCGCGGCTGGCCGGAAGCCCAGACCCCATCCCCGCACCAGGAGCGCCAGGGCAAAGAGCCCGCCCAGGATCAATGTCTCCTGCCATCGGCGTCCATCGAGCCCTTCCCTCATTCACGCCTCCGGTAAATCACAGTTTCCCCGCTCCGAAAAACCGGATCCATCAGCGGTTCAAACTTTCGCAGCGCTTCTGCGGGGAACTCCTGTCGCTCGGTGCGGCCGACGATCACATAGACGATCCGATACTTCTCCAGCAGCGCGCGAGTTTTCTCCAGATCCAGGGATTCCCACAGGATCCTGAGATCGGGCTCCCGACGGGCGATCTCATCGTAAGAGCCCCGCCACTGATGTTCGTGGCCTGCCCATCCCAGCACCGTGGGCAGACCGGTGTGGGCAGCGAAGCGCCCGAATTCCGGCTGGAAGGAGATCCCCTGCCAGCCCGGGGCTTCCAGGATCACAGGCGTGCCCGGCACGTTCCGGTTTAGCCACTCGATCGCAGCCAGGTCATCGGGCGCCCATCGCGCCAGATGGGCATATCCGTCCAGAGTGGGTGGGTGAGCGAAGAATTCCGCCTTAACGGGGATCATCAGAACCGGATAGAGCGCCGCCAGCGCGATCATGCTGCCAAACAACCCGGCCAGCAGCAAGCGTGCGCGCCTCGCCCGTTCCCACAACGCGCCCATCCCCCAGGCCAGAGCCAGGCTCCAGAGCACCCACGTCTGATAGTAAAATTTAAATACTGTGTTCATGCGGGTGCCGAAGAAATCCTTGAGGAAAACGAACTCCACCGCCCAGGCCAGCGCGGCACCGAAAACCACCAGCAGGCTCACGAACGCCTTCACGTTTCCCCGCCGCCTCCAGAGCGCGACGGCACCCATCCCGATTCCGGCCAGCAGCATCGGCACCCAGGGCCCGCTTCCGGGGAGCAACCTTCCCTTCACCATCACCTCGCCATCCAGCAACCGTCCATACACCCATGGCTTCAGCGCCTCCAGCGAAACCGGCACTCCAGAGAGAGGGAGCCGGATCGCCTGCGCCAGCTCGTAGAGCCCCACCAGCATCGCCACCGGGGCCAGCCCCAGCCCCAGCGCGCCCAGCAAGATCCATCCTCCCCAGCGTCGCAGGTCGAGCGTCCCCCGGCGATGCGCGCGGAGGGCCTCCGCTCCCAGCAGAAGAATCAGCCCGCCAACCTGAAAGCCGAACATCACCAGAAACTGCGGCAGGCGGGTCCCGTTATAAAGATTGGGAAGGAGCCCGCTGGCCTGAGAGCGGAAACCCAGGTAAAAGGGCAGATACAGCAACACCCCGAGCCCCAGGATGCCCCCGGCCAGCCCAAGGATCTCCCTCTGCAAAGAAACACGCGCGCGCCCGGCCATCCCGGCCCCCAGGGCCCATGCGGCCAGCAGGAGGCCGGTATAAATCGGGAAATCCCACGTGTTCAGGAAAGCGAGCCCCCCAAAGACGATCGGCAGGAGCCCGAACGGCGGACCTTGATCCTGGAGAAAACGCAGGAGGACGCGCCACTCCCGAAGAGAAGAAAGCCCGGGGAACTGCTGAGCTGTCTGGAAGGCAGTTAGGGCCAGTCCGATGGCCATTAACGTGAAGGGCAGCGCCAGCACGTGGGGATGCAGGTCCCCCAGCAGGAAACTGAACTGAGGGAACTCGTCAATGACCTCCTGATGCTGGCCCTCGGGGTTGTAGTCCCGCACCACGCGGGAGGCCCGCCACCATGCCCACACCCGGTTGGGGGGAGGCCAGCATGAGGGCCACGGTCGAAGGGAAGGGGGTTCGTTTAACTCCGGGATGTCCAGCCAGGCCCAGAAGGCCGGATCCCGGATCCAGCCGCATGAGTGGGCCAGATCCAGGATCGCCTCGCCGTTTCCGGCCAGGCCGACCCAGAACGCGCTGAGCAATGCAACGGCCCGGGCCATGCGCGGGCGCTCTGGACGATAAAGGGCCCAGAGATTCCCCCCGAGGCCGGCGGCCGCCAGCAGGGTGAGGGCAAACCAGGAGGAAACCCCGAGGTTGAACGTGAAGCGGGTCGCAAGGCCGGAGAGCTCGGTGAGGAAGCCCAGGATAATGTAGCCGAAGTAATAATAGCTGATCGCGAAGCCGGACAGCCAGGGATCGTGCGGGGGGAAGCGCTCCGCCCGGACCACCGCATTCAGGAAGGCGAGCTCCATAGGCTTCTCAGTGTAGGTGATCTCAGGGTTGTAAGCGCGGAAAAGCGTCCAGCCCAGAAAGGCGAGGGCGAACAACAACTCATAAAAAAGCACAAGGCCTCGTCGGGTTTGCAGCCAGCGCCAGGGGGATTCGCCGGATCGCCGGGCCATCCAGAGGCCAAGGCCCAGGACCAGCCCCCAGGCCACCATCGCTCCGCCCCGTGAGGCCGGGAGAACCCCCAGGCTCCCGCCCCACCACCAGAGGAATCCCATCAGCATCATCCCCATGGGACGAGCGAAGGCCAGCCCTCGATCGGGCAGGGGGCGGAACACGAGGAACGTCATGGGCCAGGCCGCGAGGGCGATCAGGGCCAGCAGGAGCCACCAGAGAATCGCGGGACCCATGAAAGCTCATCCGAATCTTGAGGAGATCACAGATCTAAAGCTTAAAAGAACGGGTTCCGTGAGGTGCCGATTCGGAGGGCACATCTTCCGGATATGTGTAGACCTCCATACCCATCCGCTGGGCCAGGTCCTGAGCGCGGGGATCCATCATCGGAGAGATGAGGATCCGACGCGCCACCGGGATACCCGTATGGCGGGTGTAAAACTCGATCTTACGCTGGAAGATCGCCACATCTCCCCGGCTCACTGAGGAGCGGATCTCGATGAGGATCGCCTCTCCATCCCGGATGACCCCATCAATCTCCACTTGATCCGGCCGGCCGAAGACATAGCCCTCAGGATCCATGGCCAGGAACCGCTCGACCTTCCATCCAGCCTCCCGCAGCAGCGCGGCCATCCCGTCCCGGAAGGCCGCCTCGCTGCTCAATCCCCATCGGGCGCCCAGGGCTCCGATGGTCGCGCTCAGCCGCTGGATCTCGCGGGAGTGACGCTCCAGGGTTTCCAGCATCCGCTGAATGATCCGGGAATGCTCCTCCAGACGGCGCGAGTGCTCCTCCATCCGCTCCATCAGCATCCGGATGACTGCCGAATGCTCCTCCAGACGGCGCGAATGCTCCTCCATCCGCTCCGTCAACATCCGGATGGCCGCCGAATGCCCCTCCCCTTGCTCTGTCAGCCTTCGGATGACGGCGGAATGCTCCTGGGTGGTCTGGACCAGCGCCTGCACGGTTTGTGTGAGCTGGAGCAAGGCTTGCTCCTGGGCGCTCAGCCGCCTTTCCATTTCCTCCCGGAACGCCCGGATCTCGGCACGGATCTCTTCCCATGGCCGCAGCGTTTCCTCCAGCACCTCCCGAAGGATCTGGCGCAGGGCCGGGTCCTCCTTCAGCCATTGGGGCAAGGCCTCCCGGATCGCGGACAGCATCCCCTGGGCGTTCATCTGGTTCATCCCTCCGCAAACGCATCGCCTTTATTGTAATTCGACTGGCGATGTTCAGAACAGCGGCTGGAGCGGACAGCGCGCCCCATGTCCTTCTAAAGCAAAGGGGCTGTAGAGCATCCGGGCCCATGCTCCACAGCCCCTGCAAGTCCGATAGCCGACCGAAAAATGGAGATCAACCCTCAGCCCATCAGGGCCGCCCGCAGCCCTTCCATCCTGGCTCGAACGCTGCCGTCGACCACGCGATCCCCCACCCGGACGACCAGCCCACCCAGGATCGTGGGATCCACCCGGAAGATCACATCGCCGGTAAGATCCAGGCGGTCGGAGAGCGCCCTGCGGATATTCTGTTTCTCCTCCTCCTGCAATGGGATGGCGCTGACCACCTCCACCCGATCTCCCTTCAGGCCGCGAAGCTCCTCCAGAACCTGAGGGGGGATCGCTGTGAAAAACTCATGAATCAGGCGCCGGTGGCGAGATTCATCCAGCGCGTCGCTCACAACCCGATGGGCAGCAGCCAGGGCGAGGGCTGAGATCTGCGTCCGAAGCTCGCCAAGGATCCGCTCCCGTTCCCGCTCCGCCTCCTCCCGGGCGACCTCGAGAATGCGCTGGGCCTCGGCCCGCGCCTCCGAGAGGATCTGAGCGCGCTGTTGCTCGGCCTGGCGGACTGCCTCAGCGACGATCCGCTGACGCTCGGCCAGCGCTTCCTCCAAGATGCGCTGGCGCTCCGCCTGTATGCTTGCCCGAAGTTGCTCTGCCGCCTTCGCATCCTCAAGCCCTTTCTCGATCAGCGCCCGCCGCTCCTCCAGGGCCTTGAGCACCCGGGGGAAAACCAGGCGGGACAGGAGGAACCAGATCACCAGAAAATTGAGGATCTGGGCGACCAGATAGATCGGGTTGATCCCAAGAGCCTCCAACGCTGTCCTCCTGGATCAATAGGGTGAAAATCTCAAACCACGAACTTCAGCAGCAGAGCCACGACCAGGGCATAGATCGCGACGGCCTCGGCGAAAGCGATGGCCAAAATCATGTTGAGCTGAATCTGAGGCGTGGCCTCGGGATTACGCCCGATGGCCTGCAGCGCCCCGCTGGCCAGAATCCCAATGCCGATCCCCGGGCCGATCGCTCCCAGGCCGATCGCCAGACCGGCTCCCAGAACGCTCAAGGTTTGCGGCGACAGGATCTCCTGTGCCAGAATCAAACCCAGCATCTCTCGTCCTCCTTCCCAAGAGGTTTTATTAGAATCCGGAGCGCGCCGTCCTCGGACGCGCCAGGCCCGGATTGTTCACAACTCAGTGATGCCCTTCCGAATGCTCCTCCCCATGCCCTGCAGTGGCCAGGGCGATGAAGACCATCGTGAGCATCATAAAGATAAAAGCCTGGATCAGCCCCACGAAGATCTCCAGGCCATAGAAGACCGCCGGAATCAGCAAAGGGAGCAGAAAGATCATGATCCCGAGCAGCACATGCCCGGCAAAGATGTTCCCAAATAATCGGAAGGAGAAGGACACAATCTTCGCCACTTCGCTGATAAGCTCCAGGAGGCTCACGAAGAATTCAATGATCCCCATGAAACCCCGCCGGATGGCTTTCACGTTAAAGAACTTCCAGAAGTAGCCCGGACCCAGAGCTCGCACGCCCCATACCTGCACCATGAAGACGGCCACGAGGGCAAGGCCGATGGTGAAGTTGAGATCGGTGCTCAGGGCGCGGAGATAGGGGACCAGAACGAAGCCCTCCGCTTTCGCCTCATGAGGCTCCCCACCTTCCTTCCCATGGCCATCCGCCGCTGCCGGCTCCGCGGTCAGGAGGGTGAAGGGCCCCCAATGGATCACCGCATAGCCCCCTTCATGGCCATGCGCCGGCTCCACCTTCCCAATAGAATCGAAGCCGGGGATCAGACCCATCCAGTTCGCTGTGAGCACCATCAGAAAGATTGTGGCCACCAGAGGGAAGACATGGCGCGCCCGGGGGCCCAGGACCACTTTGGCCAAGTTCTCATACAGAGCCTCAATGAGGAACTCGAAGAGATTGACCAGGATCCCCAGCCCTCGAACGGGAGGTGGAAGCGGCCCGGCCCGTCGGGCTGCCAGGACGCCCAGCCCCAGAACGACCAGATCCACCAGGACCATCGCGACCATGGTATTGGTGAGCGGCGCACCGAAGAGCACGGGCCCCGTCAGAGGCTCTGGCTTCACCAGGATCACCGGGAGAACGGCCTTCAGAGGTTTCCCACCGATGGGGAGACCCTGCCCCAGGGTCCCGAAGAACAGCGAGATCCCCAACACAAAGCCCAGAATAAGAGGCGCCACAACCAGCAACTGGAAATAACGGATCACCCGCGTATCCCGCAGGCCCCAAAGGACCAGCGCGATCACCAGCGCATCCGCGAGAAGGATCCCCACCCAACCTGTCGCGGAGGACAGGAAGGTTACACCTGCCCCTCGCAGGAGATCCCTCAAACCGCCCAGCAACCAGAAAGCCGCCTGCCCCCCTACCCCGCATGAGAGCAAGGCGATGAGTCCGAGCAGCACATAAGGGCCCATTCGTCGGATCAATTTGCCCATTGCCGCGATCCCACCTCCTCTCAAGATGATGGCTCTTCAAACGTGCTGGAGGATTCCGATCCCGGTTGCTCTGGCTTTCGGGGCCGCTCGATGCGAAACTGGGCGGCTGCGGTCATCGCCGTGCGGACCATCACCACCAACCCCAGAGCCGCGCCTACGATCATGCACGCGGCGGTAAACACCGGCCGGGTCCCCAAACGGAGATCCAGCCAGAGCCCGCAGAGCATCGCCCCCACCACCGCCACCACGGGGATAAAACCGATCTGAGAAAGCACCCCCGCCAGCGCCAGATTCCAGACCCGGATCCACCCACGCCTCGATGTTTTCATTATTCACCCTTCATCTGTCCCTCTTATCACAAAAAGCCGCTTTCCTAATGATACCCGCCCCTCGGCGTTTCTGACAAGGGCCAGCCTGGAAGATCCACGCTTCCCTCTATCTGAAACAGCTTCTTTTCCGATCCCGGATTCAAGCTCAACGGAAAGGCCGAAGTCTAAAAAGCCTGAGCCGCCATTTGGGCCAGCTGATAAAGCGGATACACCATAACGGTTAATAACAGCACCCCTGCCACAGTGAACCACAGCGTGAGTCGGGCGGGGCGGGAGATCCAGACAGGCTTCTCCTCCTCCGGCGAACGGTCCACATACATGGCTCGGGCCACCATGATGTAGTAATAAAACGCAACCATCGCGTTGAGTACGCCGGCGATAGCCAGCCAGACCAGACCGCTCTCGATCGCCGCGGCGAAGACGAACAGCTTGGCGAAGAAACCCACCAACGGTGGAATTCCCCCAAGCGAAAGGAGAGCGGCCAGCATGGCCAGGGCCAGCCCCGGCGCCCGCCGGGACAGTCCCGCCAGGTCCCGGATCTCCTCGCTTCCGGTGACGTTGGTCATGATCACCGCGACCGCGAAGGCCGCGATGTTCGTCAAGGTGTAGATTCCCAGGTAAAAGATCGAGGCGGCGACCCCCAGGGGGCTGGCCGCGGCAACCCCGATCAAGATGTATCCAGCCTGGGCGATGCTCGAATACGCCAGCAGCCGCTTGAGGTTCCGCTGCGGGATGGCCAGGAGATTCCCCACGGTCATCGTGACAAAGGCGAGGGCGGCCATGATCGCCACCCAGTTCCCCTGCGCAGTGGGGAATGCCTCGATCATCGCCCGGATCAGGACCGCGAAACCCGCCGCCTTGGAGGCTACGGAGATGAAAGCGGTCACCGGCGTTGGCGCCCCTTCATACACATCGGGGGTCCAGAAATGGAAGGGCACGGCAGAGACCTTAAAGCCGAAACCCACCAGAACCAGCAGGAGAGCCGCCATCACCGCCGGGGTAGGCAGCCCGGCCAGGGCCTGGGCGATGCGAGCATAGGAGATTTCGCCGGTAAAACCGTAAATCAACGCCAGGCCGTAAAGCATAATCGTGGAACTGAAGACGCCGAACAGGAAATACTTCAACCCAGCCTCCGCCGATCGGGGCGTGTCTCGCAGATATCCCGCCAGCAAATAAAGGGCAATCCCCACCGTCTCCAGGGCCAGATACAGGGTCACCAGATTGACCGCCGCCCCCATCAACCCCATCCCGAGGACCGAGATGAGCAGGAGGGTGTAATACTCGCCGCTCTGGCGAAGCGGGCGGAAATCCATTGAGATGGCCACAGTGAGGATCCCTGCAAGCAGGAAGATGATCCGAAACAACATCGCCGCCAGATCAGCCCGCACCGAGCCCCCCAAGGCCTCATAAGGGGCTGCGATCCCAATCGTGAGTTGGGCCGCCTGGACTGCGGTCACCACCAGGGCCGCCGCCAGCCCGCCGATGGCCCAGTAGCCCAGCTCCCGCTTCCGCCCCTCCGGCATCCAGGCGTCCACGGCCATCATGAGGGCGGCCGCCAGCACCAGCACGATCTCCGGCAGGACCGACCACAGATGCGCCCACCAGGATAACTCCATTGTCGATTCCTCCCCTTAGCGGATGGAAGCGACCATCGCGCCCTGCAACAGCGTCGCAATGGGCTCCACGCCGGTCTGAATCAAATCCGTCATCACTCGAGGAAACACGCCGATCAGAACAAACCACACCGCCAGGATGATGATGGCGACTTTATCCAGGGCGGTGATATCTCCCACTTGAGGATAGCGTTCCCGATTCAGCTCCCCGAAGAACGTCGACTGAAGCGCCCGCAGGATGTAGGCGGCGGAGAGGGCGATGCTGGGCGCTGCCAGGATGGCCACCCAGGGATACCACCAGGCCATGTCCCGGGCCGCCCAGATCCCCGCGAAGACCTGGAACTCGGCCACGAAGCCGGAGAAGCCGGGCATCCCCATCGCCACCAGCCCCCCCAGGATGAAACCCAGGGTGGCCATCGGCATCGCCCGGGCGAAACCGCCCAGGTGGGCCAGGTAACGGGTGTGCGCCCGATCGTAAACCATCCCCACCGTTGCGAACAGGATCGCCGCCATCACTCCATGGGAGAACATCTGAAGGACTGCTCCTGTCATCCCGGTCACGTTCATCGCCGCAAACCCAATGATCACGAAGGCCATGTGGCCGATACTGGAGAAAGCGATCACGTATTTGAGGTCCTCCTGCACTAAGGAGATCGCAGCAGAATACAGAGCGGCGACCACAGCCAGAAAGACCACCACCGGCAGCCAGTAGACCGCTCCCCCAGGCATCAGCTCGATCCCCACTCGCAGTGCGCTGTAGGCACCGACCTTCATCACCACCCCGGCCAGGAACATGGAGCCCGCCGTTGGCGCCGCCGAGTGGCCATCCGGCACCCAGTTGTGGAACGGCCACAGGCCTGCCGTCACCGCGAAGCCCAGGAAAACCGGCAGGAACCAGAGATAATCAAAGCGCACCGTCTGGCCGAACACCTCCACTGTCCGAGCGAAAGCGCCCCGGGCAGCCAGCTCTCGAAGCACATCCATATCGAAGGTGCGGACGGGGGAGACGAAATAGAGGGCCAGCGCGCCCACCAGGGCGATGATGGAGCCCACCAGGGTGTAGAGCACCAGCTTCATCGCCGCGTATTCTTTGCGGGTGGAGCCCCAGATGGCAATCAGGAAATATTTAGGGAAAATGGCGATCTCATAAAAGAAGAACAGCAACACCAGGTTCCGCGCCACGAAGACCCCCATGATGCCACTGGCCAGAAGCAGCATGAAGGCGAACAGCTCATGGGGGCGATCCTCAATATTCCAGGACACCAGCACGCCCGTCAAGAGCACGAGGGCCGAGAGCAACACCAGGGGAAGGCTCACCCCATCCACACCCACGTAATAATGGATGCCGAGCTGGGGAAGCCACGACATCCGCTCCACGAACTGATATCCCCCGGCCGTCCGGTCGTAAGCCAGGAATGCCCAGAGGGCCAGCAACAGCGTGAAGCCGGAGACCGTCGCCGCGAAGACCCGCGCCGCTTCTTTCTGATGGCGCGGGATCAGCAGCAGGATCAAGGCCCCCACGAGGGGCGTAAAGACAATGAAGCTGAGAATAGGAAGAGCCACCGCCGAGATCACCATTCCTCACGCTCCAGAGATGAGAGTCGATCGTTCCAGCCAAACTAGGGAAGATCGAATGCACAACCCTGTCGGATCCCAGCTACCCCAGCAACCCCCGCAACGCCGCGTCCAGGGTGGGCACGATCCAGGCGGGCCACAGGCCGGTGAGCAGCATGAACACCATCAAAGGAGCCACGGCCAGGATCTCCCGCGCGCTCATCTCCGGCAGGCGAGCCCACTGCGGGTTCAACGGCCCATGGAGCACCTTCTGAATGGCCTTCATGATAAACGCCCCGGTGATCAGCAGCCCGAGCATGGCCAGGGCCGTCAGGGCAGTGAACACCGGCCAGGCCCCCTGCACCACCATATACTCCGCCACGAACCCGGCCAGCCCCGGCAGACCTACCGAAGCCATCGCACAGTAAAGCAAGATCCCCCCGTATACCGGCATCCGCGTCCAGAGCCCGCCGTAGGCCTCCAGGTCTCGGGTATGGGTCCGATCATAAACCACCCCCACCAGCGCGAACATCGCCGCCGAGGAGAGACCATGGGCAAACAACTGCAGGGCCGCCCCGTTCACGGCGATCCGGGCATGATCGCGGATCGCCGGGTTCCCCAGCGCATAGCCCGCTACGGCGATCCCCAGGACGACGAACCCCATATGGTTCACCGAGGAGTAAGCCACGAGCCGCTTGAAGTCCCGCTGGCCCAGCGCGGCATAGGCGCCGAAAATGATGGCGGCTGTCGCCAGAAGGGCGAGGGCGAGGGCGAAGCGGGCGGATTCCGCCGGGAAGAGCGGGAAAACAATGCGCAGGAAACCATAGGCCCCCAGTTTTAACAGGATCCCCGCCAGGATCATAGAACCTGCTGTCGGGGCCTCCGTGTGTGCATCCGGCAACCAGGTGTGGAAAGGCCACACCGGGACCTTAATGGCGAAAGCGATGACGAAAGCCCAGAAGACAATCGCCTTCACCACCTCCATCGGAACCCCCGCCAGGGCCCCCTGGAGGGCCGGCCAGCGCCGGCTGATCTCGAGCAAATCGAAAGTGCCCCCCTGCGTGCCTCCCAGGGCAGCCCAGATCAACTGGATGCCCAGCAAGAGGCCCAGGGACCCGGCCATGGTGTAAAGAATGAACTTCAGCGCAGCGTAATGCCGCCGCTCCGGCGCCCCCCAGTTGTTGATCAGGAAATACATCGGCACCAGCCCCAGCTCCCAGAACAAGAAGAACAACAGGAGGTCCAGGCTGACGAAGACCCCCAGGATCCCGGTCTCCAGGGCCAGAAAGAGCGCGAAGTAGGTTCGCGGATCTTCCGTGATGTGAAAGGAGATCAGGACTCCCAGCGGGGTGAGCAGGGCCGTCAGGAAGATCAGCATGACGCTCAGCCCATCCACCCCCACGTAATAGCTGGCGTTCACCTGGGGGAACCACACCGCGCGCTCCACGAACTGGAAGCCGGGCTGGCGGAGGTCGAAGTTCAGCCAGAGCCAGGCAGAGAGGATAAGGGGAATCAGACTGAACAAGAGGGCCAGCCCCCGATGCAGACGAACACTATCCCGCGGGGTCAGGGCGATAATCCCCGCGCCCAGCAACGGGAGAAATGTGATCAGGGTCAGGATCGGGATCGTATGCCCGAAAAGCACCATCGCTCGCTTCCCTCACCGTGAGGACTCAGGGTAGAGACATCGCATGGTGGCCCATCCGGAAACCAGGGCAATGCGATGAGCAACCTGGGCGCCTTCTCCCAATCAGAACCCCCGCAACATGGGCGCCACCGTGTAGAGAACAATGAAGCCCAGGACGCCCAGGACCACCACCAGCAGATAGTTCTGGACCAGACCGGTCTGCAGGGTTCGCAGTTCCCGGCCAGCAGCCTTCACGGCCTCTCCAATTTCATCGCCGATGCCATTGACCACCACCCGATCGAAGAGGCGCAGGGCACTCCCCATCGACCAGACCGCATCGGCGATCCCATGGAGAAGCCCATCGATGACCACGCGATCCATGAAGAAGGCCACCGCGCGCTCCGCCAGCCACAACGTTGGGCGGACGAACAGAACCTGATAGAGGTCATCGATATACCAGCGGTTCTTCAGGAAGGTATAAAGCGGACCCAGGCGGATCAGGGGATCCGGCTCGCCGGCGGCCAGGGGGCGACGGGCGTAAACCGCCCAGCCCAGGAGGAGCCCGGTCAACGCGATGAGGGAGGAAATCACCACGGGCACCGGGTTAAAGGGCAATGCCTCTGGATGCTCCAGCAAGGTTCCCCCGACGAACTCGTGGAACCAGTTGCCGCCGGTCAGCGTCGCCAAGCCTGGAAATCCCTCCGGCACTCCTACGAAACCGCCAAAGACCGCGAAAAACGCCAGGAAAACAAGAGGGAAGATCATCGATCCGGGGCTCTCCTCCGCATGGGCGGCCGCAGGCGTGCGGGGCTCACCGAGAAACGTCAGGGCGATCTGACGCATCGTGTAAAAGCCGGTGAGAACGGCCGCCGCCGCCAGCAGCAGGAAAACCAGCAACGGCAACAGCTCTCCCTTCTCGAAAGCCCCGTGGAACGCCTCTCCCAGGATCTCATCCTTGCTCCAGAAGCCCGCGGTGATCAGGGGGAAGCCCGCCAAAGCCAGCCCGCCCGCCACAAAGGTCCAGAAGGTCACCGGCATGCGCCGGGCCAGACCACCCATATTGAACATGTCGTTAGGATCAAAGGCCTCCTGATGGCCATGGCTATGGGCGGCGTGATGGTGCCCATGCTCTACCGCGTGGATCACGGAGCCGGACCCCAGGAAGAGCAACGCCTTGAAGAAGGCATGGGTGATCAGGTGGAAGGCCGCGGCCACGTAAGCGCCGATACCCACCGCCGCCAGCATGTAGCCCAGCTGGGAGATCGTCGAATACGCCAGCACCCGTTTGATGTCATTCTGGGCTACCCCCATGGTGGCCGCCATAAAGGCCGTGAAGGCGCCGATTAACGCCACCACCCAGAAGGCGATCGCCCCGCCCAGACCATGCTGGCCCGCCTGGAGCAGAGGGAACATCCGGATGGTGGTATAGACGCCCGCCGAAACCATCGTGGCGGCATGGATCATCGCGCTGACCGGGGTGGGGCCTTCCATCGCATCGGGCAGCCAGACATGGAGCGGGAACTGGGCGCTCTTCCCCACCGTCCCGGCGAACAGCAACAGCGAGGCCAGAGCGGCTACCGAGAGGCCAGCCACATAGGAGGGCGTCTCCGCCAGCGTCTTCAGGGTCTCCGGGTTCCGCAGGATATCGTGGAAGTTCAGGGTTCCGGTCTGGGCGTAGAGATAGGCGATGCCCAGGAGCATCAGCACATCGCCCACCCGAGTGGTCATGAACGCCTTCACGGCGGCGCGATAGGCCGACGGCTTTCGATACCAGAAACCGATGAGGGCATACGAGCAAAAGCCCATCACCTCCCAGCCGATGAACAGCATCAGGAGGTTGTCGGCCACTACCAGGAGCAACATCGCCGCCTCGAAGAGGGAGAGAAGCGCAAAGAAGCGGCTGTAGTGGGGATCCCCCGCCATATACCCCACGCTGTAGATGAAAATCATCAGCGAGACCAGGGGGACCATGAACAGCATCACGGCGCCCAGCGGATCCACCAGCACCCCGAACTCCAGGGGGCGGGGCCCAACCGGTAGCCATGGAACCCGAATAGCGATCGGATGCTCCCCCAGATGCTCCGTGCGGATAGCGATCCAGAACACGATCTGGGAGAGCACAAAGGAGATCGCCACCGAGAGAATGGCGAGGGTATGGCTGAGGCGCTTCCAGCGGTTTGTAAACAGCGAGATCAGGCCGAAGGCGATAAAGGGCGGCCATGGGATCAGGGCCACCAGCAACGGCAGGAGCGTTCCATGGATCTCCATCCGTCTCCACCTCGAAGGGTTAGCCTTTCAGGAGATCGATGTTCTCCACATCGACGGTTTCGCGATTGCGATAAATGCTGATGATGAGCGCCAGGCCTGCGGCCGCCTCCGCCGCTGCAACGACCAGCACGAAAAGAGCGAAAACCTGTCCGGTGGTCGCGGTGGGATGGAGATAGCGCCAGAACGCCACCAGGCTCAGATTCACCGCATTCAACATCAGCTCGATCGCCATCAGGATGGCGATCGCGTTGCGTCGGGCCAGCACCCCATAGACGCCAATGCAAAACAGCGCAGCGGCCACCAGCAGATACCAGGAAAGCGGAACCATCTGGAGCCTCCGAATGGACACAGAATCTCATGGTTGATCAGGCCAGGCCTCAACGCCTCTCCCGGGCGATGAAGATCGCCCCGATCAGCGCCGCCAGGATCATCACCGAAGCCAGCTCAAAGGGCAGTGCGAATTGATTCGGGTCCACCAGGGAGCGGCCCAGAGCCTCAATGGTGTCGGCGGGGATCCCCTGGATCGTCTGCGGCCAGGGGAACCCGGCGATGACCGGAGCCAGGAGGACAAAAAAGAGCCCGGCGATCACGGCGGCCGCCAGGCTCTGATTATTCAGGGGGGGACCCGGGTTGCGGACCATCCCCCGCGTGAGCATCACGGCGAAAATGATGAGAATAGAGATCGCCCCAATGTAGATAAGAACCTGAACGCCGGCCAGGAATTCCGCTTCCAGCAGGACAAATAAACCCGCCACCCCAACCAGGGAGAGAATCAGATAGAGAACCGCATGGAAAAGGTGCCGGCTGAGGACGGTGAGCAACCCGGCCCCCAGGGTCAGGATGGCGAACAGGGCGAAAACGGCCTGAATCAGGGTCATTGTCCGCGCGCTCCTTCATGATATGGGAATGGACCGTATTAATGGGCCGCCGCTGCTTCCAGCGCCTCCCCTTCCTCCCCTTCGGAGGCCAGAGCCATCGCGGCCATCCGCGCCCGATGCCCCAGATAGCCCGGAAGGGCCAGGGCGCCGATCAGCATCGCCATGTTAAAGGCGAACATCCCCGCCGCCCAGAGCCCGCTGGTGGCCCCAGCCGCCCGCAGGCCTTTATCCACCAGAGCCACCCCGATCAGATTGAGGATCATCAGGGGGGTCAGGAACTTCCAGTTCAGATTCAGCATCTGATCGATCCGAATGCGCGGAAGCGTCGCCCGCAGCCAGAAGAACAGGAAGATCCCCAGGCTCATCTTGATCAGCATCCACAGATACGGCGGCAGCCAGGGCCCGCGCCACCCGCCCAGGAAGAGAACGGCAAAGAGCGCGGAGACCACCAGCGCGTGGACGAACTCCCCCAGGAAGACCAGAGCGAACTTCATACCGCTGTATTCGATATGGAAGCCCGCCACGATCTCCGATTCCGCTTCCAGCAGATCGAAAGGCGTTCGCCCGACCTCCGCCACCCCGGACATTAGGAAAACCAGGGCGGCCAGGGGGAGGACAAACAGATAAGGGACATCCTGGGCGAGCACAATGCCTAAGGTGGACATGGTGCCGGCGACCATCACCACGATGACGACGCTGAGGACGGAGGGGATCTCATAGCTGATCAGCTGAGCCACTGCCCGGAAGGCCCCCAGCAGCGCGTATTTATTGTTGCTGCCCCATCCGGCCATGAGCACCCCCACCAGGGCCCCCGCCCCCACCGCCAGGGCGTAAAGGACCCCGATGTTGAGATCCGCTCCGATCACCCCGGGCCCAAAGGGGATCACCACCAGCGGCGCCAGGGCACACGTGGCAATGATCAGCGGCGCCAGGTTATAGACCCAGCGATCCGCCCCCGCCGGCATCGTGTCTTCTTTCGTGAGCAGCTTGATCCCATCCGCTACCGGCTGCAGAATCCCATAGGGACCCGCCACATTGGGGCCCAGACGGTCCTGAAAACGGGCAACGATCTTGCGTTCCACGTAAGTTAAAATGGCGAACCCGATCAGGCCGAAGTTGGCCAGAAGAAAAGCCTTGATCAGCCCCATCGTCAGGCGGATCGCCCACTCCGGGAGCCCCCAGCTTTGAAGCAGGCCGCGGAGCCAGGCCCCCAAATACGGAAGCAAGTTATAGATGAAATCGTAAATCTGCCCCATATTCGACCTCACCGAGGAAATGAACCGCTCGATCTCCCAGCGCGCGCTTGAAAATTCAACAGGACCCCGGAGAAAAGGGGACACCCCATGGTATGGGAGGGCTTGCTCCCATTTTGGGGCGGATGAGCGCGCCGAAGGCACGCCCGCCTCCCCATCATTACACCCATTCCAGCGCACCCTTGCGCCACGCGTAAAGCAGCCCTCCCAGGAGGAGAAGCAGGAACAGGGCCATCTCGATGACCGCATACAGACCCAGTTGATTATAGGCGACCGCCCAGGGGAAGAGGAAAACCGCCTCCACATCGAACAGCACGAAGATGAGGGCGAAAATATAGTATTGGGCGCGGAACTGAACCCAGGTGTCCCCTACGGTTTGAACGCCACACTCGTAGGCTTCCAGCTTGAGAGGATTGGGTTTCTTCGGGCGCAGCAACCACCAGAGGAGCAATGTCACCCCCAGCAGGGCGAAGGACATCAGAAGATACAGGCCGACCACGGCATACCCATGAAGCACGGCCCGCCTCCTTTGTGGCAGGTGTCACAAACACGGAGTGATTATATCATGCGCTGAAGTGAAGATCAAGACGGCCGGATAAATAGGATAGGGGGCGATGTCGCCTTCCCGAGATGAACCATGAAGATCTGGATGGTGGATCCCCGGCTGACAGCCG
>NZ_DAOUCJ010000055.1 GCF_034432235.1 Thermoflexus sp.
AACTTGGCCATCACAATCGGCGCAAAAACCACAGTAGAGGGCTCTCCGATTCCCACGTAGGCATCTGATACATACTGAGATCCAGAGAGATTGTTCGCTACTGTGGCGATCGCAGAGACCGGTTGATCTGCGCTCACGATTGCAGCTCCCTGCCACCCAGAGGGCAAGGTGCCGCCTCCATCGAGCGTATGAAGGGCTGGATTAAAATATGCCGATCCTCCTGCAGGCACGCCGCTAAAGGTCTTCGTACCTGCAGAGGACCCATTTGGATTTATAAAATTCACAACAATGTTGGCTGGGCCTGTTCCCATATTTTGAATATTAAAATCTATGGTAAATTGACCAGGAGGGGCCCCCCATGCAGAGCCCACAATCGAAAAAAGGACAGCAAAGAGGATGATCCAGCGCAATTTTCGCATCATGGCCAAGCCTCCTTCCGCGGAGAATAAGGCTCTGATATATTAGTGGAGTTCCCGGGATCTTGTCTATACTCCCTTTGGATTACTCCGAGTCGGAGAATCCCCACCGTTGGGGCTATTCCCGCCCGGGATACTCACAATCCCGCCACCGGAAGATCCAGACCCGATCCTGATGATATAGGAGCTCCCAAGGGCCCCCCCGTAGCTCATCGGGCATCCAAAGAGGAGGCTGGGGAGCGTTGACCCGACCTTGTTGCTGTCCCACATAGACGTAACACCAACCCAAGCGAACCAGATCGTTCAGGATCTGGGGGTCACGCGCCGTCAAACGGGAAATCCATTCCCGAAGACGTGAAGGAAGATGCGGATCGGTGGTCCGCTCGATGGCATACGGGAGGGGAGGGATCAAAACCGCTCGTTGGGCCAACATGGGCAGCCACCATCCCCCATCGCTGCCTACCGCATCCTGACCTCCATAGGCTAAAAACCCATTAATCAAAAACCGCGCATCCGAAGGCAGATGTATACGGATCCAATCCATTGCTTGACGATCCGGTCGGGTCAGCATGGCATGAGAGCCGGGATCAATATCCCCAAGCCGATTCCAAGCACCCCAGGCTCCGAATAACCCGATTAGAACGATTCCCATCCGCCGAACCCATGGATTGCGCCATCCTATTTCCAGGAGATCTCCGATTGCGATACCGATCAAAAGGGCCATTGGGAAGTAGATCCCAATCCAGAAGGCAAAGCTGCTGATCACCCCAGACCCTGGCAGGCCCACCAGCTGCGGATTGGCGCTCAGAAAGGCGCCAGCCCACCAGATCAATAGAAATCCGATCTTATTCCGATGACGCATCCATCCAGCAATCAGGGCCAACCCTCCCAGGATCCAGCCCCACAGGGGCATATACATTTTCAGATCTCCCCACGTCTCCAGACCCGGGCTACTTCCACCGCCAGCGGATAGGGTTTGTTGCAGGAAGGCGGGAAGTCCTCCCTCCCCTAACCGCCCCAACCAGGGGATGATCAGGATGACTACGAGCCCTCCCAGAATCAATAACCGCAGTACGCGCTCTTTCCATGCCGGATCAAGCAACCATCGCCCATGGACAAGCATCCACGCGATCAAGAAAATTCCATAGAAGGCCAGGACTCGATAATGAGTTAACCCCAGACCGGCAACCACCCACGCGGTTAGAAGAAGTAAACGAAGATTCGGCTTCTGAGACTCTAGCGATTCCACTGTCAGGAGCACGGCCACCGGCAAGAGGGTCTGCCCGGCCAGCTGAGGATAGCGCCCCCAGTTTGTATAAGACATCGGCATTGACCACCACAAGGCTGGAAGAGCCACAGCTACCACACCTGCCCATGGAGATCCCCCCATCCGGCGCGCCAGAGGATAAAGGGTAAAGGCAGCCAGCCCATTCATCAGCTGGCCCCCGAACAGCACGGCCTGGAGCGCGGACCAACCGCTGATCCAGGCGAGCGCGGCCATTTGGCTGTGAAAGCCGTAATGATAGGTAAAACTTATAATGGGAGCGTAGGGAGCCCATTCTCGGAACAGGCCGCCATGATCCAACAACAACTGAACAATCATCGTATGTTGCAAACCATCGCCCCACATAGGCGCTTCCAGCCCGCGCGCTACCAGCAACCGAACCCCCAAGGCCAGGAGGAGGATTCCGATTAGCATGCCGTCTGGCCCGGATGCCTCCTCACGCCACCACCTTTGCAAAGCCGCCCACCCCTGGCGCATCCGCCATCTCCGATGCCGATAAGCCAGAGCCACAAGCCCGCCTCCCGCTGGCAGCCACGCGTATAGCGCCCCCCCACGCACGCCCACGAAATCAGTCCACAACAGGAGAAGGGGGTAAAGTGCCAGACTAATCCCAACCGCCAGCCCTATGCGATCCGGCCAGGAAAGCGATCCCCCTGTCCAGAACCACGCGAGCAAGACATAGCCCGGAATCAAATAAATCAACGCGGATAGAGACAAGAACCCAACTCCAGCCAACACCGCTTGCGCGAGCTCTATGGCGATTCCTTTAAGATCGTAAGTCAACCGAAACGCCAACTGGACATCCAGGGGTTCATGGTCCCGGTAGGCCGCGCCGTCGATATAGGCATCGCCGGGGGCAGCACCCACCCGCACCGCGCCCTTGCCTTCCAGTTCCAGGAAAGCATAGCGATACATGCCGTGGGAGCGGTTGTCTGGAGGGAAAGAGAAGCGGTAAAAGCGGGGAACTGTGACAGCCTCCAGCGGCAACTCCACCACGGCCAGGTCAATCGGAGATCGGGGATCGGCTCGAAGGTGAAGGCGAAGGATGCCTTTCGCCCCCCGCTCCGGCTCCAGCCAGAGCTCCAAACCGTTTAACCCGCCATGGCGGGCCACAAAGGTTTGCCCCACGGTGTGGCCCGGTTCCAGGAGGAGAGCAGGAGCTATCGGGCGAAGGAATTGAGTGTCCGCCCAGGTGCACCCCGCAAGCTCCAAAAGCAAGAACAGGCAGATGCCTGCCGCTTTCCACCACTCCCCCATTCTTCTAACCCAAAGCGAAGGCTTTTCGGAAGGCCAGGCCTGTGCCCAGCAAATAAATTCCCAGAACCAGACCATACGCCGCTCCCCATCTGAATCCCACTGGCTTCCCCTGACCCAGGCGCTCCGCCAGGATAACCCAGCGATCAGGGACGGTCAGGGCATAGCCGGCGCGGAATGTTAGATCCTGAACACGGTCCGCCTCCCCTCCCTCGAATCCCCGCAAGATGGCCTCTCCTTCCGGATACTGATCCGTGTCTGCCGCCCAGATCGCGACTGCGTTCCCGGGTTGTCCCTCTGGAGCCTCCAGGCAGAAGGTGAAACGTCGCCCTGCGGAGGACGTCACAGGCGGAAAGGTGAAAGCATATTCTTCGTGGTCTCGCAGAATGGCCATCTCCGCATAGGCCACGCGCAACAGCCGTCCATCCCATCCTCCCTCTCGAAGCACGAATCGCAGCTCCCCTTGATTGCGTCGTCCATATGTGCCGATCCGGACACGGATTTCTGCCAGATGCGGGAAGCGAGCCACGAAGGTCTGGCAAATCGAACGGCCCGCGACCAACTCCCCCACCAGGACATTGGCGAGCGGCTGTTGGGGGCCCTCCTCCGGAGCCGCCCATGCGGCCCCAGCCAGGAAAACGCCCAGGAGAAGGAACATCCCACCAAGAGGGCCAAGCGTTCTGGTCAGGGACATGGGCGAGGCATCACGTAAAAGGGTTGATCCACATAAATCCCCAGCCGGATCCGGCCGTTTGCAGTCCCATCCCCATCCCAATTCGGATCCCCATCCCGAATGGGATCGTAGACCGTCCCGACCGTGTCCACCAATCGCAAGCATGGATAAGGGAAATCAACCGCGGTGTTGGATCCACGAGCCCAGAGAACGGTCTTCTCCACACCCTCCGGCATACGGAAGACATAAGCCTCAACTCCAGGGATCTCGAGGGGATGGAGATAACGAGCGCCATGAAGCTCCCGCGTTAATGTTTGATAAGCCCAGTAAGAAGGCTTCGGATTGTTGAGATCCCGATCCCGGAACAGACCATGAGCCTCGGTGCCGGGCCCATCATCGAAAACGGAGAACCAAGCCAGCATCCGAAGATCAACAGAGAGACCCCGCACCAACATCTGAGCCAGCCGTTGCGCCTGGAGTTCTTCACTGCTCCCAGCGGTTGGATCGCTCCAGAAACCCATCTCCGGCACGAGCAAAGGCAGGT
>NZ_DAOUCJ010000056.1 GCF_034432235.1 Thermoflexus sp.
CGGTTCCGCCGGAGCGGCGGGCGGCCCTGCGGGCGGAGCTGGGCCTGGGCCCGGAAGACCAGGTCGTGCTGATGGTGGGCCGGATGCTCCGGCACAAGGGGGTTGCCGAGTTCGTGGAGGCCGCCCGGCGGGTCCGGCAGGTCTTTCCGGGGGCGGCCTTCGTGCTGGTGGGCCCTTCGGACCTGGGCAATCCGGCCCGGGTTCCGCCGGAGGAGCTCCGGGCCTGGGAGGCGGCGGGCCTAATCCGCTACCTGGGGGTGCGGGACGATGTGCGGGATCTCATGGCGGTCGCCGACGTGGTGGTGTTGCCGAGCTACCGGGAGGGGATCCCGCGGGTGCTCATCGAGGCGGCGGCGATGGGCCGGCCCCTGGTGGCCACCGACGTGCCGGGCTGCCGGGAAGTCGTTCAGGACGGGGTGAACGGGTTTCTGGTGCCGCCCAAGGACCCGGCGGCCCTGGCGGCCGCCATTGAGGCCCTCTTGGAGGACCCGGGCCTTCGGGCCGAGTTCGGGGTGGCGTCCCGGCGGCTGGCCGAGGAGCGGTTCTCCGACCGGCAGGTGGTGGGCCGGATCCTGGATCTTTATCGCGAGCTCCTCGCAGAGAAAAATCTGGCTGTCTGGACCTGAAGCAGGCCGCCCGAATCCGCCGGATGTCTGGATCCTGATCGGAGAACGCAAATGTTAAGCGAGGGAAGAGGATGCAGATCGCGCGGGGCTTTCCCCGAGTGCACGAAGGGCGTTTTGCCCTCCCGCTGGTCGAGCGAAGAATCCTCCTGATGGTCCTGGATCTACTCGCGGTGAACGGGGCGCTGTGGATCTGGCTTCATCTGCGCCCGGAGATCGTCGTCCGCCCCCCTCACTGGTTCCTCCTGGTGAGCGTGCTCTATCTCCTCGCAGCCTTCGTCTTTGATGCTTATGAGCCCCGAGTGAGTGTCCGTTTCCCTTCCACCGCCCTGACCGTGGCGAAAGCGGGTCTGATGGCCGCTGCGCTCTTTCTGCTCATCCCATACCTTCCCCCGCCTCTGCCCACGGCTCGCTCCCTTCTCTTCGCTTTCCCATTGCTCGCTCTTGCCGCCCTGGTGGGAGGACGGGGACTTTATGCCTTGATTTTCACGCGTCCTGCCTTTCAGCGCCGCACCCTGATTATCGGCGCCGGCTGGGCCGGCCGCACGATCGCGGAGGCCCTCTCGTCCTATGGGGATGGCAGCTATGAGATCGTTGGCTTCGTCGATGATGACCCTGCTAAGCACGGCGCCCGGATTGCCTGGAAGGAGGGAGAGGCCCGGCCGGTGCTGGGGGATCGCCACCGACTCCCAGAGCTCATCGCTGCCCATCGAATCGATACGCTGGTCCTGGCCATCACGCACGACGTGGATGGGCAGCTGTTGCAGATGCTGGCGGACTGTCTGGAGCTGGGGGTGGAGATCCTTCCGATGCCGGTTCTGTATGAGCAGCTCACCGGCCAGGTGCCGGTGGAGCATGTGGGAGATAACTGGTATGTGGCCATGCCCCTGAGCCATCCCCTCACCCGCACGATCAACCGCGCGATCAAGCGAGGGATGGATTTGATCCTCGCCTCCCTGGGGATGCTGGTGCTCGCCGTGCTCTTCCCCTTCATCGCCCTGGCCATCTACCTGGACTCCCCCGG
This sequence comes from Thermoflexus sp., assembly GCF_034432235.1. Taxonomy (NCBI): domain Bacteria; kingdom Bacillati; phylum Chloroflexota; class Thermoflexia; order Thermoflexales; family Thermoflexaceae; genus Thermoflexus; species Thermoflexus sp. The sequence goes on from NZ_DAOUCJ010000056.1 coordinate 1,648, forward strand.
GCCGATCTTTTACACGCAGGAGCGTGTTGGGAAAGGGGGGCGGGTGTTCCGGGTCTACAAATTCCGCTCCATGGTGCCGGATGCGGAGAAGGGGCGAGCGGTGTGGGCCCAGGAGAACGACCCGCGGGTCACCCGGGTGGGGCGCATCCTGCGCCGAACCCATCTCGATGAGTTCCCTCAGTTTTGGAACATTCTCAAAGGGGAGATGAGCGCCGTGGGCCCGCGGCCGGAGCGTCCTGAGTTCGTGGAAGAGCTGGCCCGGGAAATCCCTTTCTACCGGGTCCGCCATGCGGTGAAGCCCGGTATGGCGGGATGGGCTCTGGTGAAATATGGCTATGCTTCATCCAAAGAAGATGCCCTGATCCGATTGCAATATGATCTGTATTACATCAAACATTGGTCTCCTTGGCTGGATCTCGTGATTCTGTGCAAAACGGTGGTGGATACTCTGACGTTCCGGGGCCGGGCGTAGGCCGGAGGGAGAGGCCTGGGGCCCGGTGCGTCTCTTGGGAGAGCCTGTGAATTCCTTCAACGAAGAAACGAATATCCTTCGGGCAGCACCCGCATGCGGGTTCTGATCACCGGCGGCGCGGGGTTCATCGGATCTCACGTGGTGGAAGCCGGACGGCAAGCCGGATGGGAGATCTGGGTGGTGGATGATCTCTCCCGGGGCTCCCGGACCCATCTGCCGGCGGATATCCCGCTGTTGGTGATGGATGTTCGGGACCCCGCGCTGGAGGAGCTGACCGTTGATTTCCGTCCGGCGGTCATCCACCATCTGGCCGCTCAGGTGGATGTGGCGGCGTCGGTGGCGGATCCATGGCATGACGCTTCCGTCAACCTGCTGGGCACCCTGCGGGTGCTGCGGGCGGCCCTTCGCGGCGGCGCCCGGCAGGTGGTCCTCGCTTCTTCCGCCGCGGTGTATGGGGAGCCGGAACGGCTGCCGGTGGCGGAGGAGCACCCGCTTCGCCCTCTTTCCCCCTATGGCCTGAGCAAGGCGGCGGCGGAGGCCTATGCCCGCTGGTTTGGGGCCCATCATGGGCTGGAGGTGACGATCCTGCGCTATGGGAACGTCTATGGCCCCCGGCAGCCGGCGGTTGGAGAAGCCGGGGTGATCGCCCGCTTCCTGGCCGCTCTGGCCGACGGCGAGCGGCCGGTCATCCACGGGGACGGGCGGCAAGTCCGGGATTTCATTTACGTGGGAGACGTGGCGGCAGCGCATCTGCAAGCGACAGCCCGTGGAGCGGGAGGAATCTATAATATTGGGACCGGGCGGGCGATCTCCATCCGGGGGCTCTATCGGCTGATGCAGCGGGTAACCGGTGTGGAGGGCGAGCCCGCCCATGGCCCTCCGCGGCCGGGGGACATCCGGCGGATGGTCCTGGACATCCGTCGGGCTCAGGCGGAGCTGGGATGGACCCCACAGGTCGGATTGCCGGAGGGCCTGGCCCAAACCTGGAAATGGGTGAGGGCGGGAAAGCGAGGCCCATGCGCCCCGATGTTCTGATCGGCGTTGTCGCTTCCCCTTCCGGCCATAAGCAGGATGCCTGATGTGTGACCCCTTCTTTACACAGCAGGATCCAGAGGGACCGGAAGACCAGTTTTAGAATTCTCCTGCAAAAAGCTGAGGGATGGGCTGCGTTTCTGAAAAGAGGCTTGCCGGTCTGGCGCTGGGACTGGTGGGATTGGGGCTGATCCTGGGGATCCATCCCTGGATGATGGCCATTTATTACACCGAGCTCGGGGCTCGCGAAGTCGAGGCCGCCCTGCGGCCGGTCTTCCCGGACCGCCTGGCTCCCGAGCAGATTCAGGATCCCGGGCGCTTGGCCCGGGGCATCGCCCACCTTCGGGCGGCTCTGGCGTGGGATCCGCACCATCTCGCCGCCCGGCGTTGGCTGGCTCGGGCCTATGCGGCCCAGAATCAGCCCGACGAAGCGCTCCAGATCCTCGAACCAGCCCTCCTGGATTTTCCTGCAGATCCCCGTGTGGCCCTGGAGCTGGGCGACGTGCTGGATATGCGCGGGGATGTGGAGGGAGCTATCCGGCTTTATGAGCGCGGCCGGATTGGAAGCCGTCGCCTCCCCCTGGTGGCCAATTACTTGAAGCGAGCCGACGATGCGCGCCGCGAGAACCTGGATCTGGCCGCTCGTCTTTATCAACGCGCCCTGGCGTTGGATCCCGGGAATCTGTATGCGTCCTATCGTCTGCTGGAATTCTACCGGCATCTGGGGGATCGGGCGGGCATAGAGGAGATGACCGGGCGATTGCGGCGGTTCGGATCGGAGAGCGTGAGGGTTCGAGTGGATCTGGACTTCCGGCTGCCGCGCGCCGAGGCCTCCGCCATGATCGCTCTGGTCGAGGACGGGATCTGGGATCGGGGAACCCTCCGGCGGGTGATCAGAGCTCAGCTGGCCCTCGCGGCGGAGGGATTGCCGGGTCTGATGGTCGATCAGGCCTTGGAGATCCTCCGGGCGCGTCGTCCTCAGGATCCTCACTGGGTGTTTGATCAGGCGGAGCTGAGGCATCGACGGGGGGAGAAAGGGCAGGCGGAAAGCCTCTATCGGGCGGCTCTGGATCTGGATCCTCACCTTGCCCGGGCATGGCTCCGACTGGGGATGCTAAAAGAGGACGAGGGCACCCCGGAGGCCCGGCGGGAGGCGGCGGCATTCTATCGGCGATATGTCGAAGCAGCCCCCGATGATCTATTGGGATGGCAGCGCTGGCTTCGCGCATGCGAGGGGCTGGAGGAAGATCCATCATGCGCCGGATCCACAGATGGACGGCGATACTTCGCGGAGCGCACCGATGACCGGCGCCTGGCTGCCGATCTGTTGGGGATCCCGGAGCCATGGCTGGGGCTGGGGGAGAATCAGTGGGCCTTTGGCGATTTTGAGAAATGGGAGGGGTCGAAACCCCAGGGATGGGAATGGTCAGATATGTCCAATGCAACGCCCTGGGCTCCGGGTCTTTTCCTCAGCATCCCAGAGACTCTGGAGGCCTATCATGGACAAGTCGCTGCCCGCGTAGATGGTCTGTGGACCGAGGCGCAGGAGGGCCGGGAGTCAGCACGAGCTGGATACTGGAGCCATTCGGTCCTTGTGGAACCCGGGGCGCTTTATCTGCTTTCCTTTGCCTATCGGGCGGACCTGGCTCCTGGGAGTTGGATCGGGATAGGGCTTTCAGGCTATCCGGAGCTGCGTTTGCCGGACACGGGAGGAAGCTGGCGGTATGTGGGGATCATCGCTCGGAGCCCCGAGTCCGATGGACAGGTCCAACTGCTCTTGCGGCTATGGGGCGAAGGGGAAGCGGCCTTCGACGCCGTGGCATTGCGGACATTGCGGATCCCCTCGGATCGTGTTCCTGCGGACCTCCCTCGGATGACCGTTCGGTAGGAGAGAGGATGAATCGGTGTTCAGCTGGGAACTCGCGTTGGACATGGCCGGCGCTCTGGATGGCGCTCGCCCTCATTCGGGGCTTGCTCTACGCGGCAGTCGTTCCGCCCTGGCAGGCTCCCGATGAGCCAGGTCATTTCGAATACGCATGGCACATCGCCCGGCTTGGCCGTCTGCCGGCCCCCGGGGAGATCCTCCCCGAATTTGAGAGGGAGCAGCTCGGCTCTCTTTATGCGTGGCATTATGGAGCGTTCATCGGCCGTCCGCTTCCAGACCGGATGCCCGAGCGGATCTCGGAGCTCCCCTCGAGCATTTTCGTTCAGCATTCCCGAACCCTTCTCGGTGGCCGGTTCTCTCTCGCGTATCTATGGGCGGCGGGGTTCATGGCGCCGCTGATTCACGAAGATCTGTCCGTTTTGCTGTATCTGGCCCGGGCGTCCTCCGTGATCCTGAACGCGATGGTGATTGCTTTGGCCTGGGCAATCTTCCGGGAAGCCGATCTGCCGGAGGGATGGGCGGTGGCTGCCACCGGGTTCCTCGTCTTCTGGCCTCAGCACACGTTCATCAATGCCAGCGTCAACGAGGGGCCCATGGCGGAGCTCTGGGCTACCTTAGCGCTCTGGGGATGGATCCGGCTATTCCGGCGAGGGCTGTGCCCCCTGGGCCTTGGGG
>NZ_DAOUCJ010000057.1 GCF_034432235.1 Thermoflexus sp.
CCTGGCTTTGCCAGGAGGTGGAGTGACGGAGAATGAGGCGGACGGCGTGGATTCTGACGGGTGCGGCGCTGGTCATTGGACTCGTGACGGTAGGGCTTGGGCTGGGCATCGTGCAACAGGCCACCCGGGTCACGGGTGAGCAGCTGGAGGTGCTGGTGGCCCAGAAAGAGGTGCCTCCGTTCACCGTCCTACGTCGAGACAACGTGGGGGAATATTTCCGGCGGGCCCGTCTGCCGGTCTACTACTTTAATCAACTGCAGGGTCTGGTGCGGGCGGGCGACGATCTGGACGGATGGGTGGTGATGGTTCCGATCCCGAAGGACTCGGTGCTGGCGTGGAGCATGTTGGATCGGAATTTGGGGTTGGAGCCGGGGCGGCGGGCGGTAGCGATCAGCGTGAATTCGGAGACCGGCCTGTCCGGTCTGATCCGACCGGGCAACCATGTGGATGTGCTGGTCTCCATGGAAGGAGGTGCCGATGGGGGCGGGCAGACCATGGTGATGCTGCAGAACGTCCGGGTTCTGGCGGTCAGCAGTTTGCTGCCACGGGAAGGGGAGCTGGTGGGGGCAACGGTTGGGCGGCTGCTGCCCAGCGGCCAGCTGGCGCCGGATATGGTAGTGATCCTGGATCTCAGCCTGGAAGATGCGGCCCGTCTGACCTACATGCGTAACTTTGCGAAGGAAATCCGATTCGTCCTGCGCCGATTTGGGGACGAACAGATCGAGAGCGTCCCGTTCATCAGGCGGGATCGCGCGATTGGGCCATGAGCTGGATCCTTGGATAGTCAGGGCACAATGCACGGATCGGTGGGGGGAATCCAGGATGGAGCAACGAGGGGATCTGATCCCGGTGGTTCTGATCACCAGCGATCCGGAGTGGGAAAAGGGGATCCGGGAGTTTCTGATAAACAGCGGGAGAGTACACCTGGTGCGGGTCTTCGCCAGCCCGGATCAGGCGGTTCAACTGCTGCCCCATGTGCGTCCCTCTCCGGAGATTGTGCTGCTAACGGAGAACGCCGGAGGGGTTCCGGAGCTGAGCACGTGCCGGCAGATCTCCCAGATGATGCCCCAGGCGGCGGTGATCCTGGTGGTGAGCGATACCCTCTTCGATGATCCGCGCTATCTACGGAGCGCCATGGCTTCGGGCGCTGACGATGTGCTGCGAATGACCCGCCCCATGCGCTTCCAGGGATGGATCGAGTCGATGGAGCGGGTTCGGGATTTGCTGCGGGCGCGCACGGTGGCCACCCGCCGCGAGACCGGACGGGTGGTGGCGGTGTTCAGCCTGAAGGGAGGCGTCGGGAAAACCACCCTGGCCCTGGGCCTGGCGGATCGCCTGGCCGCAGCGCCCCCCGAGCCCTCCCGCGTCGTCTATGTCGATCTCAACTGGCACGCGGGAATGACCGAGACGCTCGTCGGCCATCCGGCCTCTCGTTCATGGCTGGAGAGCCTGGATTTCCAGCAATGGTCCCCGGCCATTGTCGACGCCCTCATTACCCGGGCCCGTGAGGCGTTACGGTTCGACTTCCTGGCTGCCCCGCGTGAGGAGGATCACTACGGCATGTTGCGGGATCTCTTCCTCCTCCATCGCCTGCCCCCGGAGGAGGCGCCGGAGCTGGACCGCCTTGCCCGGCTGCTTTCCGATGGACGGGCGGTGGAAGACGAGATCCTGCAGGATGTGAACCGGCGATGTGTTCAGCACGCTCGGATCGAACACGCCCTGGCCACCGCTCTGCATCACCTTCTGATCAATCTCCGCGCCTATTACCGGTATGTCGTCCTCGATCTCCCTCCCTCCGCTGATTTCCTCACCCTCCTGGCCTTGCAGCGGGCGGATCGAATCGTTCTGGTGCTCACCCCCGATCTGGCGGCCCTGCAAGCGACCCATCTGGGCCTCGATCTCCTGCAGCGGAGCGCCATCCCCGGGGAGATCGGTGTAGTGTTGAACCGGGCTACCCGTCGTAGTGAGATCCGCCCGGATACTCTTCAGCGGTTGCTGCGTGGCATCAGCTGGCTGGCGGCGGTCCCGGAAGATCCCTGGATGGCTTGGGACCGGTCTCCGGGGGATGTGCTGCGACGGCCCGGGTTGCTGGAGGCGATCGGACGGATGGTGGATTATATGTTCCCCTCAACCCCGCCGGGAGAGGAGGCCAGCCGGAGGCGATCGATGGGGGCTTCCGGATCCCGGGCGGCTGAGGTGCGTTCATGAGAGCCCGGCGACGCGTCGGACCCTATCGGATCGAGAGCGAAGTCCAGCAGGGCAAGCTGGGGACCCTGTATCGCGCTCGGGATACGCAGGGGAATCTCCGGGCCCTGAAGGTTTTCCATTCCTTTCTGATTCAGGATCGGCCTGGGCTGGAGGAGGCTCTCCAGCATCTGGTGGAGCGCTTGCAACGGATCTCCCATCCCTATGTGGTGGTTCCTGTGGAAACAGGCTATGACCCGAACGAGGATGTGGTGTATGTGGTTTCCCCATGGATTGAGCGGGCGACGCCGATGGGGGCGATCCTGCAGCAGGAGGGGGGGCGTCTATCGTTCAGCCAGGTGGCCGAGTGCCTTTGGCGGACGCTTCTGGCGTTGCGGGTATTGAGCCAGGCCATCGGCCTCCATGGCTCCCTGAAGCTGAGCAATCTGGTCCGGGGTGAGAGGGGACGTTTCTATGTGACGGATCCGGGCCTGGCCCGGGCGGTGTATCGAACCCAGCCAGGGATCAGCCCCTGGGATGCCATCGGGACCTCGGATTATCTGCCTCCGGAGCTCATCGAGGGAGGTGAGGCGGGATCCGCTACGGATCTCTATGCCCTGGGGGCCATCGCCTACCATATGCTGGAGGGACGCCCCCTGTTTCCGTCCGATGATCCGGCTCGCTGTCGCGAGGCCCATCGCACCCAATCCCCTCCGCCGCTGCAGCGCTCCGATGTGCCTCCGGCTTTTCAGCGCTGGCTGCTGCAGCTCCTGTCCAAGAAGCCTCAGGATCGTTTTCAGGACCCAGCCGCTGCACTGGAGGCCCTGGCGGAGATCCTGTTGGAGCGGGGATGGGCCATGGACTTCTGGCGCGCTGAGGCGCAGGCCCTCCTCGAGCTTCGGGCGCTGGACCTGGCTGCAGAGCATGTCGAGCGTGTTCTTCAGGTCCAGCCCAATCATCCCGAAGCGCTGATGCTCAAGAGGGAGATCGAAGAGGCCCGCCTTCAGGAGGAGATCGGCCAGCGGCTGGAGCGGGCCCGTCAGCTTCTCCGGGAAGGGCAGCTGGAGGCCGCTCGGGAGGCTATCCGATGGGTCCTGCAGCGCGCGCCCCAGCATCCGGAGGCCGCCGCGCTTCGGGATCGGGTTGAAGAGATCCTGGCCCATCCGCCCGCGCTGGTGCTGCGCACCCGATCCGGGCGGGCCTTCCGCCTGGAGGGGGAGGGCATCATGGGTCGCTCCGGACAGGAAGGCCAGGGGCCGGAGGTGGATCTGGCCCCCGAGGATAGCGGGCGATATGTCTCCCGTCGCCATGCCCGTCTATGGTGGGAGAAAGGCGCCTGGTGGATTCAGATCTTCCCCGAGACGGTCAACACGACGTGGATGGACGGCGTTCCGATGGACCGGGGCCGGCCCTATCCGCTCCACGATGGCGTTCGGCTGCGCATCGGGAACGTGGAGCTCGAGGTGGCCTTTGAATATCCGAAATGGGGGGATGCATGAAGCGGATGCGCCGGTTGTGGATGGCCTTCATCCTGCCCTTGATCTCTCTGGGAGGGCTGGGCCTGTCGCTGAATCTCGGAGCTCCGGCCGCTCTGGCTCAGGGTGGCCTCCTGAAGGCCCGGCCCCTCGGCGTGGACATCACCCGTTTCCCCACGGTGACGGTCTTCTTTCAGCTGGTGGATCTCTCAAGGGGGCTGCCTACCGCCCAGCGGGTGGAGGTCCGATCCGTGCGGGAGGAT
>NZ_DAOUCJ010000058.1 GCF_034432235.1 Thermoflexus sp.
GCTTCTTGCGCTGGAACCGGGGCCTTCCCGCCCGGCCCTGCCGCCCGTTGCGAAAAGCCCGCTCCAGATCCCGGAAGGCCTCCTGAGGGGCGCACTTGGACACCTCCACCCACCCGGGAGCATTCTCTCGCTTCCAGATGTTCCACTCCTTGTGGAGCCGAAGGGCAGAGGGGATCGGCTCTCCGCGTTCGATCGCTTCCAGGCAACGCGCCAGGCCCCAGTTGTAGGCAAAGCGAGCGGCCCCCACGTGCCGGGCCAGGGCCACCCGCTGCGCCCCGTTCGGATCCAGCTCGAACCGAAAGGCCTGGACGACTCGCATCCGATGACCTCCAGCGCCCGCTGGATTCCATCGCCGTGGGGGATGATCAAGAGTTGTAATGCAAGATCCCAAAATGGGCAGCTGTTGTCACCCCTCGAAGGGAGGCCACATCGCGAGCAGCTGCTCCGCCCGATGTCGGGCGCGCAGGAGCTCCGGGCGGGTTGATCCCTGCGTGCGGCGCAGGAAGGCCTGGATCTCCTCCCGCAACTCCTCCGCCCGCCGCCGGTAGTGCGCCTCCTCGCGGGGCCTGAACCCCTGGAGCTTGCGTGGCCCTTCCCGCCACCCCTCTGCAATCGACCAGTCCCGGATCGGAAAGGCGCAGCGGGCGTAGAACAGGCACATCCCCAGCGGCGTCAGGATCGGGGGGACCCCCAGCCGGAGCGCCTGTTCGGTTTCCTGATGGATCGCCAGGGATTCCCCGAACGTCTCATAGGCCAGGGCCAGCCATCCCCCGGGCGGGATCAGCGCGCCGACCGCCCGGAAGAACTCCTGGAGATCGGCGTCGTTGAGCTCCACCGGCTGTCCCTGAAACGGGATCGGGTTGCGGAAGAAGCCATCCAGCCATCCCGGGATCGGTCGGGGACGAGGCTCCGCATAAAGGCCCCGCAGGATCGGTCGATCGGAGCGAATCCCCTCCCGCTCCAGGTAAAAAGCCAGATAGCGCTGCCCGGCCGTCCCGGCCGATCCTTCCTCCCGGACTCGAATCTGATAGGCCCCGATGGAAAGGCCTTCCAGGGTTTCCCACCCGGGCGAAGGCATGGTGAGGTTCCTTCTCCATAGAGAAAATAGAGTTGCGCTCGAGCGGATGAAGGGGAATGCCTCACCCCTTCTTCGTCTGGCCCACGGAGATCAGCGGGAGGCCCCACAGAACATTTCGTAATCGATAGGCTCAAAGAGCGTCGGATGATCGCCGCACACCGGGCAATCCGGACGGCGTTCCACCTGAACTGCCAGCCATTCCGCGCGGAGCCCATCAAAGGCGAGGAGGCGGCCGGCCAGGGATGTGCCCAGGCCCAGCAGCCACTTCAGCGCCTCAAAGGCCTGCATCGCGCCGATGATCCCGGGCAGCGCCCCGAAGACGCCGGCCTGCTGGCAATCCGGAACCTGATCGGGAGGCGGCGGGGTGGGCAGAAGACAACGATAGCATGGCCGTCCTCCTGGAGGCACCGCGCCGATCTGGCCCTCAAACTGGAAAATGGCTCCCCAGATCAGCGGCTTGCCCTCCCAAACGCAGACATCGCTGGCCAAGTATTTCGTGGGGAAATTATCGCTTCCATCCAGGATCAGATCGTATCCGGCCACCAGCCGGCGCGCGTTGGCCGCCGTGAACCGTTCCACATAGGGGACCACGGTGACGTCCGGGTTGAGGGCTTGCAGCCGCTCCCGGGCGACCTCGGCCTTCGGGCGGCCCACGTCCTCGGTTCGGAAAAGGACCTGCCGCTGGAGGTTGCTGAGATCCACTACATCGTCGTCGATGATCCCGATGGTGCCCACCCCTGCAGCGGCGAGATAGAGGGCGATGGGGCAACCCAGGCCGCCTGCGCCGATGATCAGAACCCGGCTCTGGAGGAGCCGGCGTTGCCCTCGCCCGCCCACCCCGGGCAACACGATATGCCGGGCATAACGACGGATCTGGGATTCGTTGAACGAGAAAACCATGCCCGCGCCACGGATCCATCGGGAGGATGGGGAGCTACACCAAAGGCCAGGTCAGGATCTCGCCTCCCCGGGCTTCAGCTCCCTGATCCCAAAACCAGAGCAAGACACCGGAGCTTTCCGCTGAATATTTTAGCTCGATGGATGAACTCACGTCTTTCTCTTCTGGAAGAAGGGAACCCCAGGATCCTGCTCGGGGACAACATGCCAGCGCTGCGCGAAAAGCGCTGGCCACCGACCGGCAACCATCCCCCAGATTTCCGATAGCCTTTCAAGCGGCGGGAAAGGAGAGGACAGGCCCGGATCCGCCAGGGCCCGGTCATATTCCGGCCGGATCGATCAGGGGCTTTGAGAGGAGGATTGCTCCCACTCGGTTGGCCCAGCAGTGTGGGGTGAGTGATCCGGAAGGTTCGGGAGCCTGGCCGGGCGTTAGCGAGGGCCCGGCCAGGCTTCCCCCTCATCCTGGGCACCCCGCGCTCAGTCGTGGGGGTGGCCGTGCTCCAGCTCCTCAGGAGTAGCGGGGCGCAGGGCCAGGATCTTCACGGTGAAGTGAAGCTCCTCCCCTGCCAGTGGATGATTGAAGTCCAGGGTCACCGTATCCGGGCCGACCTCGGCGATATAAGCCGGGAAGGCCTCGCCGTTCTCGGTGTAGACATACAGACCGATGCCTGGAGCCAGGGGGAAATCCGCCGGAAACTCACTTCGAGGGACCACCTGGTAGGCGTCCGCCCGTCGGGGTCCGTAGGCGTCCTCAGGAGCCAGCCAGATCTCCTTCTCCTCCCCCACCGCCATCCCATAGATGGCCTCCTCCAGGCCGGGGAGGATCTCCCCGGCGCCCTGAATGAAGGTGATGGGCTCGCTCTCTTCCGAGGACTCCACAACCCGACCGTCCTTCAGGCGGAGGGTGTAGGCCAGGGTCACCACCATATTGTCCTGAACGGTCAGACGCTCTTGCAGCATGGGTCAAACCTCCATAAAAGTTAAAAGGGCGCCCTCCCGGCTTACGGAGAGCGCCCTCTTGCGAAAAGCCCCTGCCGCAAAACCGGCAGCGCCATTGCCTCTATCATAATCGAACTCTGCATGAAAGGCAAATCCTCCACGCCTGCCCTCCCCGACTGCGACCAGAGACCACTGCCTCCGAAGCCCCTTGAATTCCCACCAAGAAGAGTTACATTCAGCTTGCCCTAATCGCATGGGGCTTGCCCGACGAGGCGGGGTTATGGTAAAAAGATAGCCGAGCTGGATCAATTCGCTGAAAATCCCCCGACGAGGGGATGCTCCAGATCTCGCTCGATGGGCAATGCGCGAGGGCCCTCCGCCCCATAAAAGCGCCATCCGAAGCCACATCACAACCGAAAGGAGGAGCTGGCGATTCTGATGAGATCGAGTCTGCCTGCGCCGAGGTCAACAAGCCATGAACCGGTGATGGCGAAGTTGCCTGAGATGCGCATGCCCCGAAACCCCAGGGGGAGGTCGCCTTGAACGCCAAGAGGATCCTGATCATTGAGGATGATGTGGAACTGGCTCGCTTCCTGGCGTGGCAGCTGGAGCAAAACGCCTATCAGGTCTCCATCGCCCATAGCGGCCAGGAAGGTCTCGATCTCCTGCGCGTGCAAAACCCCGACTTGGTTCTCCTCGATTTGATGCTGCCTGGCATGGATGGATGGGAAGTCCTCAGAACCATCCGTTCGACCGGGGAGACACCGGTGATCATCATCAGCGCCCTGGGGACAGAATCGGACATTGTGCGGGGGCTGGAGAGCGGCGCCGATGATTACCTCACGAAACCCTTCGGCCCCCGACAGCTCCTCGCCCGCGTTCAGGCTGTGCTGCGGCGTTACGAATCCACCACCTCCCGCGGGATCTACGATAACGGACGCCTTTATGTGAACCTGATCACCCAGGAAGTTCGAGTCGATGGACGCCCCGTGGATCTGACCCCTACCGAGTTCAAGCTCCTCTCCACCATGGCCCGTTTCGCAGGCCGCCCGCTGACCCACGACTTCCTGTTGCGCGAGGTATGGGGGGAAGAACACGTCCAGGATCGGGGCTATCTGAAGCTTTATATCTGGTATCTCCGCCAGAAGATCGAGCCAGACCCCAATCACCCGCTCTTCATCCGAACCGAGCGAGGGATCGGTTACCGGCTGGTTGGCCCCGGCGAGCTCGGGGCCCATGAGTGATCTCATCATGGCTGCACAGAAAAAGGGATTCCCCTGTCCTCTCTCTGAGGATGAAAGACGACCTCGTCGTTCTGAATCCGAGCTCAGCGGGTTGAGGCCCTAAGGAGGAACGTGGTGGGTTTCCCGGGATCGTGGCGCTTTGATCCCCTCTCCGCCCTCATCGGAGCCGCCATGGCTTCGCTGGGTGCCGGGCTGCTCTATGGGGCCCGACGTCCCCTCCGACGACTCTACGAGGGGATGAGGGGACGCCTGGATCGAGCCCGCCAGCATCTGCGTCTATCGGCCGAGATGCAGTATCGACACTGGCTGCTGGATCAGCTTCCCGGCTGGATCGCCTGGTCGGCCCTGGACCCTCGCCTCGCGCAGTGTTTGATCGAGCCGCCTCTTATCCCTCCCCTTCCCCATCCGAGCACCCATGGGGAGGACCCCCGATTGGAGTGTGAACTGCCCCTGGGTCAGGTAGTCCAGGCGGCCTCCCGCCTCTTCCTCTACGGACCCCCGGGGAGCGGCCGCACCGGCGCTCTCTGCTGGCTGATCCGCGAGGCCCTCGCCGGACATCTGAAGTGGAGGGATCAAGCTTCCCCCCTTCCGTTTTATATTCGCCTGCCCCTGCTCGTCCCCGATCCCATGGCCCCACCGGAAGCCGCCCTCATGGAGACGCTGAGGGAAACTCTCCCCATCGTCCTGCGAGCCCGTCTGGGCAGTATGATCCGCACTGCGCTGCATGATGGGACGGCCGTGTTGCTCCTGGATGACCTGGAAGCTGTGCCTCCAGCGCGCCGCGAGGAGATCCTGCGCTGGTTAGGGCAGTTGCTGGAGAGCTACCCGCACACTCCTGTGGTGCTCACAGGGGCCGAGATGGCGACCCGTCCGCTGGAGGCGCTGGGGTTCCTGCCCCTCGCCCTCGCCCCGTGGTCCGAACGCGCTGTGCGGATGTTCCTTGAACGATGGGCTCTAACGAGTCGGGCATCTGTATCCGAGCTGGAAGGACATCTTAAAGCGTGGGGGCTTCCCCGACCCGTCCGCATGCGCCCTGCGGATGTCGTCGCCGCCGTGGTGTTGAAACACGATCGCCCAGGGCGGCCGGAGCTCTATGATGCAATCCTGGACCGCATGCTCCAGGGAATCGCGGGGGAGACCGCGCTGACTCCCCCCACTGCCCGTCTGATCCTGGGTCAGCTGGCCCTTCAGTTGTTAAACGAGGAACGCTTCCTTATCACCCTGGAGGATATCGAACAAGCGCTGATCCGTGTCCTCCCCGCGCTGGCGCCGCCGCGGGGACGTCGGAATCTGGATCGGGAGATCGAGAGACTGACCGCTCCTGGACGGCCGATTGTGCCGATCGATGAACAGCGCGGGTGCTTCCGTCACCCTCTGCTGCAGGCGTATCTGGCGGCCTGGGCGCTGGCCCAGTCCGGGGATAATACGATCCTGATGTCCCATTTGGATGATCCCCGATGGGCGGACGTTTTCACGTTCTATGCGGCCCTCGGTCCGATGTCCGGCATCATCGATCGGGTTCTCACGGAACCCGATGACGCCTTCCATACTCGATTGTTGCGCATGGCACGATGGATCGCGGTGGCCTCCCCTCAGGCACCATGGCGCCCCCATGGGATGGCCGCCCTGGGCCGGGTGTTTCTGAAACCTGGATTGCCGATGACACTTCGTCTACGAGTGACCGAGGCCATGGTGGCCACGGGAGATCGCGGCGTTCCCGTTCTTTTCCATAAGGCCCTTCGCCATTCGGACCCGGAAATCCGCATGGCTGCCATCCGGGGCCTGGGCTGGCTGGGGCAGGAAGGCGACCTGCCCTTCCTGGAATCGGTATTGAGGGATCCAGAGCCCGAAGTCCGCCGCACGGTCATCACCGCTCTCGGCGACCATCGCACCGAAGCCGCTATGAGACGGCTGGTCCTCCTCCTCCTGGAAGGAGAAGAGCCCCTTCGCCGTCTGGCAGCCGAAGCCCTGCGGACCTATCCCGAAGGCCCCCAGCTGCTTCAAGAAGCGGCCGAAGAAGCGGACTGGCGGACTCGCCGGGCCGCGGTGTTTGCGCTGGCTCTGATCCCGGAGGAATGGGCCAAAGCCCGCCTGGAAACGATTGCCCGTGAGGATCCGGAATGGCTGGTGCGGTCGGCCGCCCAGGATGCGTTAACTCTCTGGGAGAAGAACCGCCAGCCCCCAGCTCCTGATCTCCGTCCGGTCGTTGTGGAACAGCAGGGATGGCTGATCGAGTGGGCGGTGCGGGAAGGCGAAGCCGTTGGGGAGCGCTCTTCAGCGCTCCAGAGCCTCTATCGAGCCCTTGAGCGAGGGGATGAGGACGTGCGCCGGGCAGCCATCCTGACGCTGGCCCATGTGGGGGATCAGGAGGCTCTGGCGCCATTGCGGATCCTCGCTTTCGATCCTCAGATCGACCGGTTCACCCGCGATCTCGCCTTTCGAGCCCTGGAGGTGATCGCCCGCCGCACGGGGACGCGCGTGCTTTAAAAGCGGACGCATTACTCCAGCCATAGCCGGTGTGCCCGCATCAGGTTTCTCCATATTTTCCCTTCGCTCCCGGCGGCCTCGGGGAACGTCACCACCAGCTCTCCCCCAAAACCCGTTTGCTCCAGAATGGGGCAGCCCTCCTGATCCCACCATTCCAGATGCTCCGGCGCGCAGCGAAACAGCAGCATCGAAACGGAGGGATGCATCATGCTCCACAGTGCGGGGAAATCCTCTGGAATCGCCCCCTCCAGATCCAGCGCAATCCGCGGCCGGATCCGGGCCTTGAATTCGCGGACGACTTCGAGAAGAAGCGGGCTGGCCTCCGAAAGCCGAAGCAACAGGATCAGGCGAAGGCCACCGAGGACGGGAAGGAGATGCTGGATGAAGGAGAGGGCCTCCCCGGGCTCCCATCGATCCATCCCCTCCAGGAGCAACCCTTGAGCGCCCACGAAGGCAGCCGCCGTGGCAGCGGTCAGCGCATACTGCCGGATCCGGGAAGCGCCCGCCTCCTGAGGGGGACACGGGGCTATGGCCCAGGCGACAAGATGGATCCCTGTCCGCAGGCGCTCGAAACGCACCGCGTGTAAACGCGGGCGGCGGTAATCCAGCGCCTCCGCCCATTGAGACACCTCACGCCATTCTTCAATCTCCAGACTCCTCCCCCTCCACAGGCGACGCCTTTGAACCGGGCGCAGGATTTCATCATGTATGACGATGCGAGGGATCCCCACGCGCCGAGCCTGCTCGAAGATCGCCTCCGGGGGAAAGCCGGGAAACGAGCGATCCGAGAGCGCCAACCTCCACATGCGCCTTCTCCGGGAAAAAAGAAGATCGTCAGGAGGCCGGGCAGGGCTTTTCCATCGACGCTCCCCTCCCTCTACAGGATTCGGGCAGCCGGTATCCGATTCATAACCGGAACACAGAGTTTGCGCCACGGGTATAGTAGGAATTATGCACCGGGTCCCTCCAGGAGGGCGCCTGATGCCAGTCCGGCCCCAGAGGGAAACCCGCCGTGCAATCCGGATCATCCTCCAGATCCAGGGAGGCGCCCATGACCCACTGGTTCCTGGCCATTGAGGGCGTGATCGGCGCCGGCAAGACCACGCTGGCTCGCATGCTGGCCCCGGCGCTGGGAGCATATCCGATCCTGGAGCGATTCGAGGAGAACCCTTTCCTGCCGCATTTCTATCGGGATCGCGCCCGCTATGCTTTTCCCACCCAGATCTTTTTCCTGTTGAGCCGGTATCGCCAGCATCAGGAACTCGCCGCCCACCTGGAGCATGAGCCGGTGGTCAGCGATTACATGTTCGCCAAGGATCGCCTCTTCGCCCATCTGAACCTGGAAGGAGATGAACTGGCTCTTTACGAACAACTGCATCAAGCCCTGGCCGAGAAAACCCCTCAGCCCACGCTGGTCCTTTACCTTCGAGCGGATACGGATACCCTGATGGCTCGCATCGCCATGCGGGATCGGCCTTACGAGCGGGGAATGGACCGGGCCTATATCGAGCGTCTCCGACTGGCCTACGAGGCGTTCTTTTCCACCTATGAAGGTCCTTTCCTGATGATCGACGCCACCCGGAATTTCGTGCAGGATGAAAACGTGTTCCGCGAGATCCTCCAGGAGGTGCGCGGGGCGCTGGGGCTGGCTCCAGCTCAACCGCCCCTTCCGGTTTTCCATCGCCCCCCTTCCTCCTCCCCGATATCCACCGAGGACGCCCTTGCCCGGGCCTTCGCGGATCTAACCCGAACGATCGGTTCCCTCCGGGAGGCGCTCTTCACGCAGCCACGGGATCCCCAACAGATCGCCCATGTCCTCGAGATCTGTCAGCGGCAGCTGGCAGCCATCGCCCGGGCCGCAGGGCTCTCATAATCGAGCGGGATCCCGAAGCAGATCCATTCTTTGGGGCGTCCAACGAGCAAGGACATCGCGCTCGATAAATTCGCCAGCCCTCCCCGGAGGATATAAAATAAGGTTAGAAAAAGGTCGGTCGAGGGGATTCAGGACGAATCGGTGGGGCTCCGAATCCCTCGATCCCCTCTCCGGGGCAAGGGATCGATGGCTGGGATACGGACGGGAGAGGGATCCGCAGGATGACGGAAGGGGATGGTGGATACGGAATGGTTCTTCGAATTACAGAACGCGCGCAACGAGCGCTGGATGAGCTGCATCCGAAACATCGAGAACAGGTGATGCGGCGAATTCGCCAGCTGGCGGCTGCTCAGCGCCCGCCGCTGACGAAGATTCGCCATGATCGGGGGGAGCTGCTATCGTATCGGGCTGGAGAGTATCGAATTTATCTCACCTGGGACGAGCAGACTTTACAGATCGAGGATATCCGGAAACGCAACGATGCCTATCGCTAAGATAGGAGGAGAATCGCTGTCAGCTCCCGACCTCAGGATGAGGATTTTTATTTCCCTGCGTTCGCTCTCCCCACGGCTGAGGAGAGGCTTGCCCGGATATAGGATCATGGAGCGGCTTGCAGCCGCTCCTATGAGGAACCGCGTGGCTGGTTGCGAATCCGTCATGCGAGATGCCCTCCTCCTTCCTTGCTCCCCCCTCGGACCAGAGAAAGAAGGCGGGGATCGGCCCAACCCCTCAGTCCCCTGGAGGAGATCGGGCGTGAAATCCCCGTCCTGTTCGGAGAGAAAGCGCCCCAATGATAGATATCTCCGGAAGGAGGTGATTCCTCTTGCTTCGCTCCGCAGGCTCGATTCGCATCGTGCAGGAGCCTCTCTCGGGCTCCACAGATCTCGTCGATCTTTACTTGCGCGCCTATCGGCCCCTGGGGGATTATTACTATCGTCATCGCGCGGAGGTGAAGGCTTATCTGAAATGGCTCCGCCACCGGGATCCCAATGGCTCGTTCATCGCCTATGATGGAGATCGCCCCGTGGGGTTCATCGCTACGGATTCCCGATGGGACCATGGGACGGTGGGGGCGATTCACGAACTGGTGGTGGATCCAGAATATCAGGGGCGTGGTCTGGGGCGCGCCTTATTGCTGCGTGGGATGACCTATCTGCGTTCCCGGGGCTGTCGGGTTTGCGAGCTCTGGGTAGGCGAGCACAACGAGCGGGCCCGCGCGATCTATCGCGCTCTGGGCTTTCAGGAAAACGGACGATGGGGGAAGTGGATCCGCATGGTCCGTTCGCTGGAGGATCTGCCTGGAAGCGCCGATCCGGAGGCTGCCCTCGTTGAAGCTCTCTCCCCTTCCCCGAGCTCCCAATGAAGATGCGTGAGGCCAGCGCTTTCCCGGTCGTGCATCCTTCTGAGCGAATAAAGGGAGGATCCATGCCCAACGCGGAGGTCCTGGCTACCGGCACGGAGCTGCTGAGCGGAGACGTGGTGGACACCAATTCGGCCCGTATCGCCCGCGCCCTTCAATCGCTCTCCATCCCTCTGGTTCAGATCACCGTGGTTGGGGATGATCTACCCCGCATGGTGGCCGCCATCCAGGCGGCGATGGCCCGGAGCGAGATCCTCATCATCAGCGGGGGTCTGGGCCCTACGGTGGACGATGTGACACGAGAAGCTGTTGCCGAGGCCCTGGGAAGGCCGCTGATCTTCGATCCGGAGCTTTTTGAATCCATCCGCGCTCGCTTCCAGGCCCTGGGTTTCCCCATGCCGGAGAACAACCGCCGTCAGGCGTTCCGCCCTCAGGGCTCCCAGGTGATCCCCAACCCGATCGGAACCGCCCCAGGGTTCTGGATTGAGGATGGGGACCATATCCTTTTCGCCCTTCCCGGAGTCCCCCGCGAACTGGAGCGCATGCTCATGGAATCGGTGATCCCCTGTTTGGAGCGCCGATTCCCACCGGCCGAGGCAATGGTCTGGAGGGTGGTTCGCACGATCGGTATCGGCGAGAGCGTTATCGACGAGCGCTTGCGGGATCTCCTGGAAGGGGAGAACCCCCGGGTGGGACTGAACGCGCATCCCGGGATGGTAGATATCCGGATCCAGGCTCGAGGTGCCACGCGCGAAGAAGCGGCCGCCCGGGCAGAGGCCGCCGTCCAGACCGTCCGGGAGCGTCTCCGCTGGGCCGTTTACGGGGAAGGAACCCGTGCGCCCGAGGAGGCTTTGATCGCCATGCTTCGGGAGCGCGGGCTCACGCTGGCCACCCTGGAGCGGGGCACGCTGGGCTTGCTGGGCGGCCGCCTGGCGGCGGCGGATCCGGAGGGCCATGTCTTTCGCATCGGGGAGGTGCGCTCTCGCCTGGCCGCGGCCCCGGAACATGCCGCGGAAGCAATCCGGCGTCAGGCGGGAACGGCGGTGGGATTGGCCGCGGAGGTTCTCCCGGAAGGGGAGAACTTCCAGATCACCGTCGCCATGGCCACCCCGGAAGGCTCCCGCAGCCTTCAGCGCGGCCATCGAGGCCCTCTGCCCCACGCGGCGGAATGGGCGGCGAACGCCGCCATGGGCCTATTATGGCGCTGGCTCCAGGAGGCCCTATGAGCCTTCCGCTCAAACCTTCTCTCCCCCCAGTGCGACTCCCTGTTTTCGAGGGGCCGCTCGATCTCCTTCTCTATCTGATCGAGCGGAACGACCTGGATATCACCCAGATCTCCCTGGCTCAGGTCACTGCTCAGTATCTGGAATACGTGACCATCCTGCAGGCATTAACGCTGGATCAGCTGGCGGAATATCTGGTGATCGCTGCTAAACTGCTTTACATTAAATCTTCCATGCTGCTGCCACGGCCGCCGGAGCCTGACGAACAGGAGGAAGATATCGGGGAGGCGCTGGTAGAGCAGTTGAAAGCCTATCGCCTCTTCCGGGCGCTGGCCCGCCAGCTCGCCGAACGGGAGGGATTCACCGCTTACGGACGAACTGCACCCCCTCCCCGGCCGGAGGCTCCCGGGATCGGATTGGAGGGCGTTCGCCTCGAAGATCTCCTCCGCATGGCCCGCCGCGCGCTGCTCGCTCAGCCCGAGACGCCCACTGTGGATCGCTTTCTCACTCCCTATCGTCTGACGATCCATGAGGCGATCGACCGGATTCTGGAGGCCGTGCAGGATCAGCAGCGGGTGGCGCTCCGGCATCTGCTTCGCGAAGCGGAGACCCGCTACGATCTCATCGCTCTTTTCCTGGGCCTGCTGGAACTTCTGAAACAGCGCCGGGTGATCGCCCGCCAGAGCCAGCTGTTCGATGAGATCTACATTGAACCGTATCCTTAGATCTCCCTCCCTCCATTCCCACCCCGCGAAAGCGTCACAGGGGGATAGAGGGAACCACCCGCCGTGGAAAGGGCATGGAAAATCCGCCAGCTCCTGCCCGTGAGCCAACGGTCAGGCTCTGATTCCTCATCGAGGCTTTCCGGGCCGAAAGTATTTGGGAAGCATGGAGGGCAGGGAAAGACGCCTTCGGCCTCCCTGCCCCCCTTTTCAGGAGCTACGCAGCGGATTTTCCTCGCCGCGGGAGCCGTAGGGGAACCACCATGGCTTCTCACCACCCTCGATATCCCAGTGCACGTGCTTGGTCTGCCGGAACTCCTCCAGCCCTTCGAGCCCCAGTTCCCGGCCGAGGCCGCTCCACTTCATTCCCCCGAAGGGGCCGGCATAATTATCCGTAAGGGGATCATTGATCCAGATCGTCCCCGCCTGCACTTCCTCATAGAAGCGGCGGATCAGGCGGGGATCATGGCTCATCAGACAGGCGCCCAGCCCGTAAGGGTTAGCGTTGCACAAGGCGATCGCCTCATCGAAAGTGCGATAGGGCATCAGGGGAATCACCGGGCCGAAGGTCTCCTCGCGCATGATCTTCATGGTGTGATCCACATGGATCAGGACCGTCGGCTCATAAAAGAAGCCCCGGGGCCTCTCGGGAGGCCTTCGGGCGCCGGTCAGGGCCCGGGCACCCCGGACCAGGGCGTCCGCAACATGTTCCTCCACTTTCGCCCGGTAATCCGGGCCCGCCATGGGGCCGATATCCGTATGGGGATCCAACCCGTGGCCCAGGCGCAGCGTGCTGACGAAGGCGGCGATTTCCTCCGCGAAGCGGTGGTAAATCCCCTCCGGCACATACACCCGCTCCGTGCTGGTGCAAACCTGCCCGGCGTTGATCAGGGCCGCGTAGGCCAGCGCTTTCACCGCGATCTCCAGAGGCGCATCCGGCCCGACCACAAAGGGATCCTTGCCCCCCAGCTCCAGATGGAGTTTCTTCATCATCGAGGCCGCCAGAGAGGCGATCCGCCGGCCGGTCGCCAGGGAACCGGTGAAGGCGATGATCGGCACCTCCGGGTGCAGGACCAGCGGCTCGCCGGTCTCCGAGCCATATCCGGTCACGATGTTCACCACGCCCGGCGGGAGGTGATCCATGGCAACCTCAGCCAGGCGCAGGGTGGTCAGTGGGGTAAGCTCAGAGGGCTTGATGACCACGGTGTTACCCGCCGCGAGGGCGGGGGCAACCTTCCAGGCCATGAGAAGGATCGGATAATTCCATGGGACAATACAGCCCGCCACGCCATAGGGCTCCTTGAGCACCAGGTTCAGCTGACCGGGCTCGGGGGAAGGGATCACCCGGCCCCGCTCGTGGCGGGCCAGCTCGGCGTAATAATCAAAGGTGTTCGCCGACCAGAGGATCTCCTCTTCGTTTTCCGGCCATGGCTTCCCCTCCTCCAGGGTCAATAGCCGGACCAGCTCTTCCTGATGGCCCCGGATTTTCCGGGCCACCTCATGCAGCATCTCGGCTCGCGTGGCCGCGGGCACCTTCCGCCAGCTGTCGAAAGCCCGACGGGCGGCCGCCACCGCGGCCTCCACATCTGCCGGCGTTCCCCGGGGCACGGTCTCCAGCACCTCCTCGGTCGCTGGATCCAGAACCGGGATCCCCTCGCGCGCAGATCCCGCCGTCCATTCGCCGCCGATCCACATTCGCGGCATCCCTGCCCTCCCTCAGATCCGATAGCAGGCCCCTATGGGACTTGGGGGATTCCCCGCGCTCTCATGGGCCCCATGAGCTTTCAGGAGGGATCGCCTTACCGCCCCACCCCCAGCTCGGTCCAGATCCGATCGTATAACTCAATGGCCTCCCCCACATCGATCAGCCATTCCATCTTGCGCTTCAATTCCTCCGGCGGGTAAATGCCCGGATCATTAAGGAGGGCAGGATCGATCAGCCGCTGCTGGATCGCCGTTCGGTTCGGGCTACCGTACTTAATCTTATTGGCATTGATGGCCGCGATGTCCGGACGCATCAGGAAGTTGATGAACACTTCCGCCGTGTATTTATTCTTCGCCGTCTTCGGGATCGCCAGATTGTCCTGCCAGATGGTGCACCCCTCCTCCGGGATCACATACTTCAGGGAAGGCTTGGCATCCCGGGCCCGGATCGCATCCCCGGTCCAGATGTGGGCCAGGACGACCTCGCCGGCCACCAGGAGATCGCGGTTCGTGTCGCTGGTATATGCCTTCACATAGGGCTTCTGACGGAGCAGCACCTCCTTAGCCTTCTGCAGCTCGTCCGGGTTGGTCGTATTCATGGAGAACCCCAGATATTTCAGGGCCGCTCCGATGACCTCCCGCTCATCCTTCAGCATGGAGATCTTCCCCCGAACATCCGGGGCCGGCTCGAACACATCCTTCCAGCTCTTCAGCTCCCGTCGGATCACTGCCGTATCATACATAAACCCGGACGTCCCCCACATGTAGGGCACCGTGTATTTATTCTCCGGGTCGAAATAAAGGCCGAGGTGGGCCGGGTCGATGTGCTTGAGATTGGGAAGATGGCTCTTGTCCAGCTCCGCCAGCATTCCCTCCTTGATCATGATCGAGACCATGTAATCGGAGGGCACGATGACATCATATCCGGTTGCGCCGGCCTGGAGTTTGGCCAGCAAAGCCTCGTTGGAGTCATACGTATCGACGATCACCCGGACCCCGCACTCCTGCTCAAACCGATCCAGTACCTCCTGGGCGATGTAATCCGGCCAGTTGAACAGGTAAAGCTCCTTTGAAAGCTTCGATCGATCGCCGCAGGAGTCTTCCGCAACGGTGGAAGGCGCCGGAGCAATCGGCGAGGCGGAAGAAGGGGCGAGAGCAGTCGGCGAAATGGTAGCAGGCGAGACAGTAGGAGGAACAGGAGTCGGAGAGGCGGCAGGCGCTCCACACGCGACCAGGATCGCCATCAGAACCAGCAGAGAGAAACCACGAACAGCGATTCCCATGGCTCGCCTCCTTTTCGGAAATAAGGGATGTCTGCTCTTCATGCTCCATCGTAACATCAATCGGGGCCCAGGATCTCGGTTCCGATCCCGGCTTCCCTCAGTCGTTCCTCCAGATGACGGCGGGCTTCCTCGATCAGGGCCCGGGCTTCCTCCGGGGTAGAGGCCGCAGCGGAAACGTAAATCCGAAGGCGAACGCCAGGGCCGAAGGCGCGGGCTCGGGATTTGATATATACCTGGGGCCATCGATGCTGGACTTCCTCCAGCAACGGCGCCAGGCGGGATTCATCCCCACAATCGACGAGCAGGCGGAGCTCGGCAAAGCCGGCCTTCCCCAACCGGGATTGAAGATAGGGCGCGAGGGGGCCCTCAACGATCGCTTTCATCTCTTCAGGAACTCCGGGGAGACAGATCAGGAGGGTCTGTTCGAGGGGGAGGAGAACTCCGGGCGCTGCGCCGATTGGATTGGCCAGGGGCACAGCCCCCTGGGGGAGCAGCGCCATCTTGCGACGCGGCGGCGTGAGCTCCGGGCTGGCCACATAGCCTGCCGCAGCCAGGGCCTGATACCGCGCCGCCACCATCTGAAGCGCCTGGGGATGCTCCTCCAACGGCCGGCCCGTGGCCAGCGCCACCGCCATGAGCGTTCGATCATCCTCCGTAGGCCCCAAACCTCCGGTCGTGAACACCAGGTCGGGCCCTCGTCGCAATGCGCCTTCCAGCTCGGCCCGTATCGCTTCCACCTCGTCGGGCAGCAGGACCGCCCGCCGGACCCTTCCTCCCAGCCTGGTGAGGAGACGACATAGCCAGGACGTATTCGTGTCGACCACCTCGCCCAGCAGCAACTCGTTCCCGATGGCCAGGATCTCCGCCGTCGGGGAGGAAGATCCCATCAAGCCTGCTCCTGATTGGACTCCGCAGAGGAGAAACGGCTCATCACCCGCTCGATGCTGGCGATCAGCTCGGAGGGCCCGAAAGGCTTCGTCAGATAATCATCCACCCGGGCGATGTGAAGCCCCAGAATGCGGTCGACATGCTGCGCTCGGGCCGTGACCACGATCACCGGGATGTTGCGCAACTCCGGATCGGCCTTCATCTGCTGGTAAACTTCCCAGCCGTCGATGTCCGGCATCATCAGATCCAGCAGGACGAGATCGGGCTTCTCCCGCCGGATGACCTCAATGCCCTCCACGCCTCCGGTCGCCCACCCGACCAGCTCATAGCCCCGTCGGGTGACGATCAGCCGGATCAGGTCAATCATGTCCGGATCGTCCTCGATGCACACAATGCGGATTTTTCTTCGATCCCCGTCCGCCATGAGGCGCCCCCCTTTGGACTCCGCCCTACACCGGGGTCTGGGCATGGTTTCCGCGAGGACGCTCGCGCCTACCCCCGCCACACCCCTTGGGGGAAAGTTTAATCAAAACGAATCCTTCGGGCAAACCGGATGGGAGGAGCGGGATGGGCGGCCAGGCCGACGGTTCCCTTATCCCTGCTCCTCCCGGATCACCCGAATATGAAGCTCCCGCAACTGGCGCTCATCCACCTCGGACGGGGCGTCGAAGAGGAGATCCGTCGCGCTGGCCGTTTTCGGGAAGGCGATGACCTCACGGATGTTCGGCTCGTCGGCCAGGAGCATCACCAGACGATCCAGTCCCAGGGCGATCCCCCCGTGAGGTGGGGCGCCGAACTCGAAGGCTTCCAGCAGATGGCCGAACCGGGCGCGCGCCTGCTCCGGCGTGTAGCCCAACAGCCGGAAGATCCGCTCCTGGATATCCCGGCGATGGATCCGGATGCTCCCCCCGCCGATCTCATATCCGTTACACACGATATCATAGGCTTTCGCCCGGACGGACGCCGGATCCGTCTCCAGGCGATCCAGATCCTCATCCATCGGCGAGGTGAAGGGATGATGCATGGCCTCCCAGCGGCCCTCTTCCTCATTCCATTCAAACATCGGGAACTCCAGGATCCATGCGAAAGCAAACTCACCCGGATCCGCCAGGCGCAACCGGTCCCGAAAGAGCAACCGCAGCCCCCCCAGGGCTTTGGCGACGGTCTCCGGCGCATCCGCCACCATGCAGATGAGATCCCCCGCCCCGGCGCCCGTTCGCTCCGCGATGACCGCCTGTTCTCCCTCGGTGAGGAACCTCGCCGCAATCCCTTTCACGCCATCGCCGGTAAAGGCCAGGGTGACCAACCCTTTCGCGCCCAGCGACTTCACATAGGTTGTCAGCTCATCGATCTCCCGGCGGCTGTAGCCTGCGCACCCAGGGGCTCGCAAGGCCTTCACCTGGCCTCCGCTCCGCGCTGCGGCCCGGAACACCTCAAACGCGCTTTCCCGGAACACGTCCGTCAGATCCACCAGCTCCATGCCGAAGCGAAGGTCCGGCTTGTCCGAGCCGTAGCGGTCCATCGCCTCCGCATAGGTGAGGCGGGGGAAAGGGACGCGGAAACGCTTATGGGGCGTCACCCGCTGCACCACCTCGACCAGCAGGCCCTCAATGAGCTGGAGGATATCCTCCCGCTCCACAAAGGACATCTCCAGATCCAGCTGGGTGAACTCTGGCTGCCGATCGCCCCGCAGATCCTCATCGCGAAAACACCGGGCGATCTGATAATATTTTTCCAGGCCCGCCACCATGAGCAACTGCTTGAGCTGCTGCGGGGACTGGGGGAGTGCATAAAACTTCCCCGGATGGAGGCGGCTTGGAACAATGAAATCCCGCGCGCCCTCGGGCGTGCTTTTGATCAGGATAGGCGTTTCCACCTCCACGAACCCCCGGGCGTCGAGATAATCCCGGATAGCCCGGGTGGTCCGGTGGCGCAGCATCAGGTTTCGCTGCATCCGGGCCCGGCGCAAATCCAGATAGCGATAGCGCAGGCGGACGGCCTCATCGATCCGCCGGCCATCGTCATCAATGGAAAAGGGCAAGGGTCGTGCGGGGTTCAGAATACGAACCTCGTGCGCTTCGACTTCGATGTCTCCTGTCGGCAGGTTGGGGTTCTCCGCGCCGGCCGGCCGTCGGCGGACCAGACCGCGGACCTGGATCACATACTCCAGGCGGACCTCATCGAGGACGGCATGGGCGGGGGCCGAACGGGAGGGATCGCCCACCACCTGCACCAGACCGCTCCGATCCCTCAGATCGATAAAGATCAATCCCCCATGATCCCGGCGGCGATGAACCCAGCCGGCCAGCTCTACGATCTGGCCGACGTGGGTCAGGCGCAATTCGCCACATCCATGGGTCTTCAACATCGAGGCCTCCTGTCCGTGCTCTATCCGGGGGTAGCGAGTAGAAGGCTTCGCCGCCTGCTTGCCATCAGAAGGCTGTCGTAAAAAGCCTGGGCCGCCTCTCTGCGGGCAGGCGGCCCAGGCTGGATTTCCTTTGTTTCACCCTTCAGAGCGTTAAAGAAGACCTACCGCCCCCCGCCGTGGAGCCTGGGAGGCGTTGCTTCCCTCCCCCTCTCGGTTCAAAGCCAGATCGCTCCCTCCCACCATGGTGCCTGTGTCCTCCTGCCTTCCGACGAAAAAAGGATAGCACAAGCCACATGGGGTGCCAAGCCGAAGGCCAGGTCGGAAGCTCACGGGGACCGGGGCTTTTGCAACACCTCCACAATCTCCGCGAGGAGAGCTTCCGGATCCACCCCGAACTTTTGCAGCAGAGCCTCGATCCGTCCATTCAGCCGCTGGCGATCCTCCTCGGTCAAAGACTTCGCCGTCAGCACGATGATCGGGATCGATCGGGTCGCCGGATCCTCTTTCAGCGCCTCCACCACCATGAAGCCGTCCATCTGCGGCATCATCAGATCCAGGATCACCAGATCGGGCCGCTCTCGGCGGGCCAGGGCTGTTCCCTCCTCCCCTCCGGAGGCTTCCAGGATCTGATAGCCGCCCATGCGTTCCAGAACCCGCCGGATGAGCTGACGATCCGCTTCCGAATCATCGATCACGAGGACCCGGAGCGGCCCCGGTCGGCCGTCCACCCGCTGGATGGCCTCCAGCAGCTCCTCCTCGGTGAAGGGCTTGACCAGATACTCTGCCGCCCCCAGGCTGAAACCCCGCCCTCGTTCATCCACGATGGAACAGACGATCACGGGGATCCGGCGGGCTTCCGGATCGGTCTTCAACTCCTGAAGGACGGCCCAGCCATCCTTCTGGGGCATCATGATGTCCAGCGTGATGACATCCGGGCGAACCCGCCGCACCACCTCCAGGACGCCCTGGGGATCCGTGAGGCCGATCACCTCAAAGCCGTGCTTCTCCAGATAGCGTCGATAAAGAGTAATCACGCCCGGATCGTCATCCACACACAGGACCACCGGCCGGCCGGAGCGACGTTCCGCCGAAGCGGAGGGACGAACCCTCGGGAGCGTGAAGAAGAACGTGGAGCCTTTCCCCACCTCGCTCTCCACCCAGATCCGGCCGCCCATCAGTTCCACCAGGCGCCGGGCGATCGCCAAGCCCAACCCGGTTCCGCCATACCGCCGGGTGGTCCCGCTCTCCACCTGGGTGAATTCCTGGAAAATTTCCTCATATTTCTCCCTCGGGATCCCGATCCCGGTGTCCTGCACAGCGACTGTCACGAAAGCTTCATCCGCCCATGCGCGCACCGCGATGAAGCCGCGATCGGTGAACTTGGCGGCATTGGAAACCAGATTCAGCAAGATCTGGCGGGCCCGCTGAGCATCGGCCCAGGCTGGTGGGAGATCCTCCGGGACCTCCTGGCGCAACTCGATGGGTTTGTCGCGGACGAGGCCGACCGCAGTAGACATCACGCCGCGGATGATCTCTCGCATATCCACTTCGGAGAACTGGAGCTCCATCCGGCCGGCTTCGATCTTGGAGAGATCGAGAATGTCATTGATCAGGCCGAGCAGATGCTGCCCGGCGTTGTAGATCGCCGTGAGGTCCTGCCGCTGGGCCTCCGTCAGCGGCCCATCAATGCCCTTCAGGATCACCCGGCTGAAGCCGATGATGGAGTTCAGCGGCGTCCTCAGCTCATGAGACATGTTCGCGATGAACTGGGTCTTCAACCGGTCCAGCTCCCGCAGGCGCTCGGCCGTGCGCTTCTGCTCTTCGTAGAGCATAGCGTTCTGGAGGGCCACCGCCAGGCTATCCGCCACGATGCCGAGGACCGTGAGATCCTCCGGGGAGAACGCATGGGGACGATCCGCCTGGATCGTCAGCGCTCCCAGGACCCGGTCGCCTACAATCAGGGGCAGCGCCATCTCCGCGCGGGTATCGGGGAGCAGGGGATTGATATAGCGAGCTTCCGCCTCGCTCACATCCTGGGCGATCACCGGCTGCCTGCGGGCGCATGCCTGGCCGATCATGGATTCCCCACCGACCCGCAGGCGGTGTCCCTGAGCGACCATCTGCCGGCCGGCCTCGCCGGTGCCCGCCCGCAGAACCGCCCACTCCCCGGACGGGTCCAGGAGGAAAGCGCCCACATAGTAATAATCGAACCGCTCGCGCACCAGATCCACCGCCTGCTGCAGCAGCGCCTCCACTTCCAGGACGCTTGCCACAATGCGGGAGATCTCCGCCGCCGTCTGGATCCGCCGGGCCTGCCGCTGAGCCTGCTCATACAGGAGCGCGTTCTCCAGGGCGACAGCGGCCTGCTGGGCGATCGTTTGAGCCAGGCGCAGCTCCTCAGGCGTGAAGGCATGATGGGCCCGCATATAATCCAGCCCCACCGTGGCGATCACCTGGCCTCGGGCAACCAGGGGGACAACTGCAATGGAGTGGATCCCCAGGCCCGCCAGCAAAGGCCCGGTGGCCTCCAGGCGCTCATCCTGACGGACATCGAAGGCCCACTGGGGCTCGCCCGTCTCCATCACCTGCCGGGTGAAGGCATTATCGATCTGGATCCGGACCCCGAGGAAACCCCGTGGGGGATGCTCGGCCACCACCACTCCGACATCTTGTCCCCTCTCCCACAGCACAGCTCCACTGTGATCCACGCCGAGCACCTCCACGAAGGCCCGGCAGACCGTTTCCAGAATATCCACAAGATTCAGAGAACGGGAGAGCTCCACCGCCAGGCGATGGAGCGTTGCGAGCTCCTGAGCCCGGGCCTGAGCCTGGGCGTAGAGCCGGGCGTTCTGCCAGGCCGTCGCCAGCTGATCGGCCATCACCTGGAGGGCCCGGATGTCCTCCTCGGTGAAGGCGGCCGGTTGTTCGGATTGAATATCCAGGACCCCGACCAGCTCCCCGCGCACCATCATCGGCAGGGCGATCTCCGAGCGGGTCAAAGGGAGCAAGGGGTTGGCGAAGCGAACGGGCTCTGCGCCCACATCCAGGGCAATGCGAGCCCGCCGATGGGCCGCTGCCCAGCCCACCATGGATTGCCCGCCGATCTCCAGTCGGTGCCCTCGCTCCTTCATGATCCGGCCGGGCTCCCCGGTGCCGGCGGCCAGCATCATCCATTTCCTATCCTCATCGGGAACGAACCAGCCCACATAGTAATAATCGAAGCGATCCCGGATGAGCTCGACGGCCTCCGCCATCAGCCGGTCTGGATCCAGGATGGTGGCCGCGATCCGGCTGACCTCCGCCGCCGCTTGCAACAGGCGCGCCCGGCGAGCGGCCTCCTCGAAAAGCTCCTGCCGCTGGAGAGCCAGGGCCGCCCCATGCGCCAGCGCCGCAGCCAGTCGGAGCTCCTCCGCCGAGAACCAGCGCTCCCGCCGGCTGTCCCAGACTTCCACATGCCCGTAATACTGCTCCCCGACCACCAGGGGGATCAGCAACACGGTTCGACCGCCATATCGGGCCAGGAGCTGGGCCTCCGGCGCTCCCCGAGCTTCCAGCTCGCTCCGGCGCAGCACCACCGGCTGCCGCGTCCAGCGCATCTGGGCGTAAAGCGGATAGTCATCATAACGATAATAAGTGCCCACGTCAGAGACGCGCTCCTCCGGAGCCGCTTCGGGAGCGTAGAACTCGCTGACAGCAAAGAAGCCCTGTCCATCCGTAGACTCGCGGTCCACATAGGCGCTGGTCGCTCCCAGGCCCATAGCGAAAGCCCGACAGACCCGCGTCAGCAACGCCTCCAACCCGGGAGCCTCTGCCAGAGAAGCAGCCACCTCATAGAGCAACGCCTGCTCCCGGAGCCGCTGCTCCAGCAGCTCAAAGAGGCGCCGGTTCTGCAACACCACGGCCGCGGTGTCTGCCAGCGTCTGCACCCGGCGAATGGCTCGATCCTCCAGTTCCAGCGGGCGCTGGACCCCCTGGGCGATCAGCCAGCCCCAGAAGGCATCGCCAGCCCAGAGGGGGAAGAGAGCCAGGGAATGGACACGGTATCGAAGATAGAAGGAGCGACTGACCTCATCCAGCCATGGATCTGTGGCTACATTCGGGATCAAGAGGGGCTCCCGGGCAGGCTCCGAGGCGATGATCGGCAGCTCGGCCGTCGTATACCGCCGGGGTTCGCTGAGGAGTCCCCGTTCCCGATCCCAGATCAATCGGACCTGAAGGGCTCGCTCCTCCCCCTGGGCCTCCGGATCCTCCACCAGGGCCAGGATATAGCGGTCCACCCCCTGGATGGGAAGGTGGGCCAGCAGAACCCGAGCCGCTGTCTCAATGGATGTCGCAGCAGTCAGATCCCGGGTTGCCTGATACAGGGCCTGGGTCTCCTCTAGGGCCACCTGGGCCTGCTGATAGAGCCGGGCGTTCTCGATGGCCACCGCCAGCTGATCGGCCAGGATCTGCAGCACCGAGACAGCGCCGGCATCAAAGACTTCCTCGAGGGTGCTTTGAACATCCAGGGCGCCAATGATCCGATCCCCGATCTTCAGCGGGAAAGCGGCTTCCGAACGGGTCTCCGGAAGCAGCTCATTCTTGAAATGCACAGGGTCCTCCGCCGTCCGCTGGGCCACCCGGGGCCGCCCGTTCGCCGTCACCCATCCGATGAGACTGCGCCCGCCCACCTCGAGTCGATGCCCCCGTTCCTTCAATTTGCGGCCGATCTCCCCGGTGGATTCGCGCAACACGGCCCACCGGCCGCTCTCATCGATTAGAAACACTGAGACATGGTAATACCCCAGACGATCCCGGATCAGGTTGACGGCCATGCGCAGGAGCTCATCCAGATCCAGCGTCGAGGCGATCGCGCGACCCATCTCCGCCGCGGTCTGCAGCTGATGGGTCCGCTCCTGCACCCGGCGCTCCAGGTTTTGATAGAGATCCCGCAGCCGGAGGGCCATCGCGTTGAACGTTTCCGCCAGCACCCCCAGCTCATCCCGCGAGGTGACCGGGACCCGCGCGTTGAGCTGCCCCGCGCCCATACGCCGCGCCGCCTCCGTCAGTTCCCCAAGCGGCCGGGTGAGGGAAGCGGAGGCCAGGAAGGCGAGGCCAATGGCAAAGGAGCCCAAGATCAGCATCCAGATCAGCGCCTGACGTCCCAATCGCCGAACCGGATCCAGCGCCTCGTTCTCCTCCTGGACCACTGCCAGCGTCCATCCATGCTGCTCCAGCGACGGAAGCTGATGGGCGATCCATGGACCTACACGGCTGTAGGCGATGAGCCAGTTTGGAGTGAGCAGAACCCCCTCCGAGCGGGCCAGATCCTGGCGACCCATAGGGAGACCTGAAAGCCGCTGTTCCCGTTGCAAGATACCGCGGGGATCCAGCAAGACCGCGCCGTCCGCATTCAGCAACAAGGCCCGGCCAGTGCGTCCGGTCTGAAACTGGTTCAACAGGCCGAGGATCTGGGAGACGCTGTAGGCGCTCCGCAACACCCCGACCGCCTGATGCGTGTCCCGACGGTAAACAGGAACCGCCAGATAGACAACGGTGGTCTGAAGGTCTTCATCGAACCGGAAATCGCTGATATACGGCGCGCCCTGTCCATGATTCCAGGCCGCCTGCCACCAGGGCTCCTGATCGAAACGATAGGCGCGGGGAGGTTCTGTGGCTGCCGTCAGGGTGCCATAGGAATCCGTGAGGAGCAAATGAAGATGCCCGCTCAGCCGGCCTCGTATGCTACGGAGCGCATCGGCCGCGGGGCGCCGCAGGATATTATGCCGCAACGCGGAGTCAGGCTGCGTTCTCCAGATCAACTCCTCCTGCTGGAGCATATAAGCTCGTCGTTCAGGGTCCAGATAACGGGCGGAGTGATCCAGCGCCTCGAAGACCAGGGTGTCCTCTTCCGACCAACCGCTGAGCAGCTCAATCTGATGCCAGAGCTCCCGTTCCAGAGCGGCCCGCTGGGCCTGGGCCACCCCGCGGAATTCTTCCACGATCCGACGCTGCAGGGCGTTCTCCAGCAAGCGCTGGGTCACCTCCACCGTTCCGACCATGCTCACCAGAACGATCAGGATGAAGCCGGCCAGGAACTTCCAGCGCAAGGGCCACGAGCCCCAATCCAGTGTCACCATCTTCCCTCCTCCTCAACCGAGGGTCCACACCCCCTCGCCGGCGAGGATGCGGCGGATTTGATCCGGGAACGCGTCGGGATCAATCGGTTTCCCGATGAAGCCATCAAACCCGGCCTCCCGGGCTCGCCGCATATTGTCTTCGGTGGCCTCCGCCGATACGGCTACCACCCGGGTTCCCTGAAAGCGGGGATCCGCGCGGATCTGGCGAAGCACCTCATAGCCATCCTCATAAGGCAGATGGATGTCCAGGAGGATGAGATCGATCCGGGGCAGCTGTCCGGCGAACTCCAGGACCTGCCAGCCGGAGGCTTTCCACTGGATGTTCCGCACCCCCAGATAGCCCAGAAGGCGCGCGATCAGCACGAAGTTCTGAAGGTTGTCCTCCACCACCAGGATCGTCGCTTCGCGGGGATCCACCGGATGCTGGATCGGTTCACCGGCCATGAGGCGCCTCCTCGCTCTTTAGGAAAGCCGCGATCTGCTCCGGCAGCGCGTCCACATCGATCGGCTTGGGGATATAGCCATCGCACCCGGTGGCCAGGGCGCGCTCCCGCGTGCCACGGATTACATCGGCCGTGAGGGCGACAATGGGGACCCCCTGGAGATGCGGCATCTGCTTGAACCGGCGGACCAGCTCATAGCCATCGATATCCGGTAGATGGAGATCAACCAGGATTAAATCGGGGCGCATGGAGCGAGCCAGATCCAACCCTCTGGGCCCATCCTCCGCTTCCACCACCCGATACCCCTCGGCCTCCAGGATCCGCCGAACCAGCAATCGGTTTTCAAAATTATCTTCGATGTATAAAATCACTGAGCCCATTGGACCTCCCGAGCGAGCGCTCGCCATCGACAGGTTCGGAACGCGCGAGTGGATCCGGGGCGCCGGCCAAGAACATTCGACAACGCGCCCGGCCCTCCCCATCCTCCCATAGGCAGCCCGCACGCAGCAGCGCTTCATCTTACATCTAATAAAATTTTCGCGAAATGGGATCATCCTGGCAAGATCGCTCTAACCCGACTGGACCACCGGCAAACCCGGCCTTCGCGTCTTCCGAAAGCCGTAGGCGGGATGGGTAAGATCTTCGAAAAGCCCTGCCCGGCGGGGCGGCCTTGGGCGGTTTGAAAATATGAACTCATAAAATTAACCGAAGAACGAGCGGGAGGGATGCGGGCATGGGAGGCCGAAGGGGGTTCCTCTACCCCCCATGGCTTCCCAGGAAAACCCGCCGGGCCACAACCGAACGGCTTATCGGAAGACGGAGCAGCGGAACGAGCGATACCCCGCATGGAGGGAACCCGATGAGCGTCACAGCGCCTCAGGGATTTCGAGCCGCAGCGGTCGCCTGTGGGATCAAAGCCAGCGGGGCGCTGGATCTGGCCCTGGTGGCCAGCACCCGCCCCTGCACTGCCGCCGCGGTCTTCACCACGAACCAGATCAAGGCGGCACCGGTTCGCTACGATCAGGCGATGCTTCTCCAGCGACGCGCAGGTTTCCGGGCGGTGGTGATCAATTCCGGGAACGCCAACGCGTGCACCGGCCCCCGCGGGCTTTCGGATGTCTATAGCGTGACCGAGTTTGCCGCCTTCCTCCTGGGCTTCCCACCGGATACGATCCTGATGATGTCCACCGGGGTGATCGGCGTCCCGCTGCCGGTGGATAAAATCCGCGCCGGGCTGATGCGCGCCGTCCCTGCTCTCTCCGAGGAGGGAGGCGAAGCCGCGGCCCGCGCCATCATGACCACCGACACCCGCCCCAAGATGGCGGTCCGCCGCCTCACGCTCCATGGGATCCCGGTGACCATCGGCGGGATGGCCAAGGGGGCCGGGATGATCCACCCCCATATGGCGACGATGCTGGCCCTGATCACCACCGACGCGGAGATCGACGCGGATCGCCTGCAGGCGCTCCTCCGCTCCGCAGTGGACGTTAGCTTCCATCGGATCACGATCGATGGAGATCAAAGCACCAACGATACGGTGATGATCCTGGCCAATGGGGCAGCGGGGGTAGCGGTGGACGAAGCTTCCATACCGCTTTTCGAGGAAGCCCTGACGGATCTGTGCGTGGAGCTGGCCAAAGCCATTGTCCAGGACGGCGAAGGGGCCACAAAGTTCGTCGAGATCCGGGTGCGGGGCGCGCGCACGCCGGAGGAGGCGCGCCGGATCGCCCGCCACATCGCCCGCTCGCCGCTGGTGAAGACCGCGTTCTATGGCGAGGATCCGAACTGGGGGCGGATCCTCGCCGCCGCGGGAGCCGCCGGTGTTTCCTTCGACCCGGACATGGTCTCCCTCTGGATCCAACGGGGGGATGAGACCCCTCTGCTGCTGTTCGACCGGGGCTCTCCTGCCTTTTACTTCGAAGAACAGGCCCGCCGCATCTTCCAGGCTCCCTCTTTCCGGGTGCTTCTGGATCTGGATATGGGAGAAGGTGAAGACTGGGTATGGACATGCGATCTTTCCCATGAATATGTGACCATCAATGGGAAGTATCGCACATAGCCGCGTGGAAACGCCCTATATGGACCGCTGCTCAACCTCCGACCGAGCGAGGAAGCGCATGGATCTCATGGAGAACCTGGAATCTTTCCTGCAGGACCTGCTCGCCCGGCTGATCGCGATCCCCTCGCCCAGCGGCGAGGAAGGCGCCCTGATCGCCTTCCTGGAGAGCTGGTTCCGGGAGCGCGGCTTTCCCGTCGCGCGCTTCCCAGTTCCCGATCACCCATGGCCCGATCTCCTCATCCATCCCCAGCCCTGTCCTCGACTGTTGATCATCGCCCACCTGGACACCGTGCCTCCGCGGGCTCACCCCCATCCTTACGAGGCCATCGAACGCGATGGCCGGATCTACGGGCTGGGGAGCGCCGATGTCAAAGGGGGGCTGGCCGCCCTGATGGCTGCCTTAGCGCTTCTGGGATCGGAACGCCTGGCCGGCTCGCCGGTCAGCATCGCCCTCACGGTGGATGAAGAAAACATGGGACGGGGGGCGGAAGCGCTGGCCCGGGCCTGCCGGCCGGAGGCGGTGCTGGCGATCGAACCCACCGATTTGACGATCCGCATCGCGGAGGCAGGGACCATGGAGCTCGAGCTGGAGATCCAGGGCCAACCCGCCCATGGCTCCGTAGTCGAGAAAGGCCGGAACGCGATCCGGGAAGCGCTGGAGATCCTGCGGGAGCTGGAATCCCTCCCCTCCATCCAGGCCCAGCACCCGTGGATCGGCCGCGGGGCCGTGACCCCCCTGTTCATCCACGGCGGCGAACGGGCGCTGGTGATCCCCGATCGCTGTGCGCTCCACCTGGACATCCGATGGCTCCCCGGCATCCCGCGGGAAACCCTTGTGGGGGAAATCGAATCCGTGCTCGCCCGCCATCCGGCATCCTGGCGCATCCTGGATCTCTCCCCTCCCTTTGAGACCCCTCCCGAGGCTCCGGCCGTTCAAATGCTCGCCGCCGCCTTGACCGAAGCCGGCCTCCCGGTCCGTTTCAGCGGGATGCCCAGTTGGACCGACGCCGAGCCCTTCGCCCGATATGGAGCCCAGGCGGTCGTCTTCGGGCCGGGCACCCTGGCCCTCGCCCACACGCCGGAGGAACACATCCCCCTTCTGGAACTCCTCCAGGCCGCCCGGGTGTTTTTCTCCCTGCTCCAGAGGGCAGTTGCCTGAAAGCCCGGATCCTGCTATAATGCCAAGGGAAGGGCGAGTAGCTCAGGTGGTCAGAGCGCACGGCTCACATCCGTGAGGTCGGGGGTTCGAGTCCCTCCTCGCCCACCACGCCGCAGCCCTCCGGCTGCGGCGTTTTATTTTCGAAGATGCGGCATGCGATGTAATGGAGCAAACCCGTGCAGTAAAATGGCCGGGGGAAATGTGCCAGAGGGGCTTCCCAGGCCCTTCCTCCATTCCTGGAAGGAACCCCCACAACCCGCCGGATCCCGGGGCAGATCCTGAGTCAGGAGCATGAAAGATGACGCTGCGCCCGCGACGAGCCAGCCCGGAGGAACGCCGGGCGATCCTCATGCTGGAGGAAACCGGCTTCGTTGGCCCGGAGCTCACCGACTATTTCCTCCGGCGATGGGGCGAAGAACGGCGGGAGCAACAGGACCGCCGGCCCATCCGGGTCGACGCTTCCCTGACCGATTTGCTGAACGGCCTGCCAGCCCCCTGGATCCACGCGATCGGTCAGCAGGTGGGCGGGGAAAAACGGTCAAGAAAGCGGGATGAGATCCCCCGCATTGCCGCCCGTCTGAAGGATCCGGGTCGGCTGCGGGAGATCGTGACGGGGCTCCCCCTGGACGCCCGCCTGGCCCTGGCCCGGGTCCTGGAGCGAGGCGGCTGGATGCCGCTGGCCGATCTGGAATGGGAGTTCGGCTCCATCGAGGGAGACGGATGGTTCTGGGAGGATCATCCGCCGAAATCCCTCCTGGGGCAGCTGCGGGTGCGGGGCCTGCTTTTCGTCGGCCGGGCCCGGGCCGGCCGGAGGCACCAGACGGTGGCCGTCGCCCCGAAGGATCTCCGGGAACCCCTGGCGCTTTTGCTGCAGGATCCCACGGTGCTCCCGCCGGAAGCCCGATCGCGGACCGCAACAACACGGGCGATCGGGCGGCTGACGGCCTTTTACGCGACCCTGAAGGACCCCCTGCTTCCCCTGGAGGATCTGACCGCGTTCCTGCAGAGCGTCCGCCCCCGCGAGGCCCTGGATGCCGAGGAGGATGTGGAGGATCTCCTCCTGGCGATGGGCGAGCTGGAGCTGAAATCCGCGGACGATCTGTCGGGCCATCATCTGAGCATCTGGATGCACCTTTTGCGTTACCTCTATGTGGGGGAAGTGCCCCTGGCCCGCAAGCGCCGGATGCTGCGGACCACGGCGCGGCTCTACCGGTTCCTGGCGAAGCGAGGGCGGGTGATGGCCATCACGGCGGAGCGGATCGAGCAGGCGGTTGCGGAGATGACCGCCCCGGCGCGGGGGCTGCAACCGATCCTGCCACCGCCGCCCATGGGCGGGGAGGTGATCATGAGGATATGGGACCCGGAAGGGAACGTGCACCGACTCACCATGAACGATCGATGGCTGGTGATCGCCTGTGCCGCGCTGTTCCAGGGGGATTGGGAGGCCATGGAACGGGAGGCCGCCATGGTTCAGGACGGGGCGCGCAAGCAGGAGCGGATCCGCTGGCTCCGCCGGTCCCCCCCAGCGATCTGGAGGGAGCTGCTCTCCTTCGCCGATCCAGAAGATGTGGACTTCGCCCGGGAGTGGTTCTACAACCATGAGATGTCGGAGCTGAGCGTATGGTGAGAAAAGATCGCCACGGAGGATCCAGCGCATTGTGATCGAAAGCCGGTAAGGGCATGGAGGCGTCCCCATGCGCACCTATGCGATCCCCCTGGTTCCGGGGCCGACGACGGTGCCGCCCGAGATCCGGGCGGCCTATCAGGAGGACTACGGCTCGGCGGACCTGGAGCCGGAATATTATGCGCTCTACGCCGAGACCCAGGAGATGCTTCGGACGATCCTGGGGACCCGGAACACCGTTGTCCTGATGACCGGGGAGGCCATGGTAGGGCTCTGGGGAGCGCTGAAGAGCACGCTGCGCCCCGGGGATCGGGTGGTGGCGGTGGCCACAGGGGTCTTCGGCTACGGCATCGCCGACATGGCCCGCCGCATCGGCGCCGAGGTCGAGGTGGTGGGATTCGACTACGACGAGGCGGCGGATCCCGAGCGGGTGGAAGAAGCCATCCGCCGGGTCCGCCCGAAGATGGTCACCATGGTGCATGGTGAGACGCCCTCCGGGATCCTCAACCCGGTGGCCGAGGTGGGGGCGCTGGTCGATCGCTACGACGTGCCGCTCTTCTACGTCGACGCCGTCTCCAGCGCCGCCGGGGTTCCCCTGCGGGTGGATGACTGGCGCATCGATCTGTGCCTGGTGGGCACCCAGAAGTGCCTCTCGGCGCTGCCGGATCTGGGGATCGTGGCGGTGAGCGAGCGGGCGTGGGAGATCGTGCGGGAGGTGGACTATGCGGGCTACGACGCCCTGGGCCCCTTCCGCACCGCCCTGGAGGACCGCTGGTTCCCCTACACGCCATCCTGGCACGCGCTGGCGGCCCTGAATGTCGCATGCCGGCGGGTGCTGAAAGAGGGCCTGGAGAAGGTTTTCCGCCGCCACGCGGAGGTGGCCGCCTATTGCCGGGAGCGGTTGAAGGCCATGGGGCTTCGCCTCTTCCCCCGACGGGAGGAATGGTCTTCCCCCACCGTCACCGCGGTCTACGTCCCGGAGGATCTGCCCTGGCCGGAGCTGGATCGCCGCCTGCGGGCGCGGGGGATGGCCGTGGGGGGGAGCCTGGGCCCGCTGGCCGGGAAGGTGTTCCGCATCGGCCACATGGGCGCCCAGGCGGATCGGGAGCTGGTGCGGCGAGGGATGGACATCCTGGAGGAGGCGATCCGGGGGTAGCGCCGTCCCCTCCCGCTTGCCGCGCCTTCTCATGCGGACGATCGCACCCGCTGAATCCATAGGAGCGTGCGGGCCAGGAGCGCCTCCCGCTGGGCGGGGGTGAGCTCCCAGAGCTCCACGCCGGGGCGGCGTTTGAAGGCGTCGGCCCATGGGTGGGGGCTCCGGGTGATGGTGGCGATCAGCGGGCGGGGGCTGGCGACGACCGCTTCCAGGGCCTCGCGGAAGGCACGGCTGAACAGCTCCATCTTCCCGATCTCATCCACCAGCACCACCTCCTTCTCCGCGATGGCCTCGCGGATCGCGGCCACGCCCAGACGGTCCAGGGCATCCACATCCACCCCGTATCGCCCGACCCGATTGGGAACCCGCCCGGCCCAGTCCACGTGGGCGAAGGGGGCGGACCGTCCGTCCAGGGTGACCAGGCGGAAGCCCAGGCGACCCTGCGGGCCCCGGATCTCCTCGGTGTAGAATCCGCCGGCCCGGTCGCCGAGGGCTTCGGCCACCCGACGGATCAGCGTGGTCTTGCCCACGCCAGGCCGTCCGGTGATCA